>PWQB01000625.1 GCA_003556955.1 Nostocaceae cyanobacterium CSSed10_463m | reverse complement strand
GCGACAAAATTTGGTCAAACACGAAAAATGTATTTCCGTCGTAACGCACCGAAACATCCCAGTCCCCAGTACCCAGTACCCAGTACCCAGTCCCCAGTCCCCAGTCCCTAATCACCATTCGCAACTAATTGTTGTTCATTTTCCTTCATAGCTAATAACTCAGGAACAGTCACAAAACTATAACCTTCCTGACGAAACCTATTAATAATGTGTGGTAAAGCTTCGACAGTTCGAGAACGATTTCCGCCACCATCATGAAATAATACAATACCCCCAGGTCTCGCATTTCTGAACACATTATTTACTAAGTTTGGTACGCTTGGTCTGGTATAATCTAAGGAATCAGATGACCACATAATAATGGCATAGTTGTTATTTCTGGCGAAATCAACTACTCCATTATGCATAATTCCCCCAGGTGGGCGAAATAAGTTTGTTCTCACACCAACAGTTTGATAAATTATTTCTGCTGTATTATTTATTTCACGAGCCGCCGCTTCTGGATTCATAACATGATACCAATGATGCCAAGTATGATTCCCTATTGCGTGACCTTCAGCAATCACTCTGGTTAATAATTGCGGATGATTCTGGATATTTCTGCCCAACACAAAAAATGTCGCTTTAATATTATTTTTCTTCAAAATATCCAGCACTTGGGCAGTGCTTTCTGGCCAGGGACCATCATCAAAAGTGAGCGCAATAACTTTTTTTTCTTGATTTAATCTAACTTCCGTAATAGTTGATCCTTGAAAGCTGACTGGTGCAGAAGAGCCTAACCCCCTATTATTTGCTTCTTGCTGCCAACTGGTGAGCATACTCGCCTTTAATTCCTTTATTCGTTGCTGAGTTCCCACTTTAACTGGAGATAAATTACTAATATCTCCACTTTGTTGTTTTTGCCTCATGGCGGCAAAGGCTTCCTTACGCCAGCTATCGCCACCCAAGCTACCAGAAGCATTAAGTCTGATAAGTAACATCACACCCATGCTGAAAGTAGCACTCAAAAACAGCAAAGCAATTAACAAGCCTTGTGGCCACAGAAACGACTTATTATTTTCCACGTCATAGCTCCTTCAAGGGTAGAACCATCAGTCACAGTTCTGACGGTGCTTTATAGCACACCTGCTTCTCAATAATAGATACAGAGGTTTTTACTGGTCATCCAGAACTTTTGGATACTTATTTATACAAATTTAAGAAATATGAACTATGGCTGATCAAGTTAGCAATTTAACCCCCATACTCTGGGGGAAAATCAACAATAGCCATATCCTATTTGTGATGCTTAACAAGCAAATATCTTGATTAACCTTGCAAAGATTTTTTGGTTTGGGTGGTCTATACCAAAAAATTTCACAACAATTTTGAGTCAGCTAGGGGCTGGCGTATACTTAATTACTTAATATCATCGTTACCTTGCTAATAAACTGTTACAAATTGAACTAGCTAACTGTAATATTGTTACCACTATTTAAGTACAAGGACGATGAACAACTGCATATAGTTTCCCATTGTGCAGGTGAGTCAGCCGTTAATTTCTATACTTTTTACTTATTTCTTCCAAATTTATTTGATTTGATCAATACTTACACTTCCACAAAATTAATACATTAATACATAAAATTAGTTTAAATTTTTCAAGCAGTGAAAACACTTATTTAGATTATTGCTGAATAATTGGAGAATGTCTATATCTTTTTGCCAATCTCCACAGGTTAACTTCCTGTTAGGCTATGGAAGATGTGATACAAAATAATACTCATTTGTAATATGCTGACCTTCCGCGCCAAAGAATGGCTATTCACCTTTGTTCTGCTATCTTTGCTGCTGTGGCTAATATGTTTGGGAAATTTGCCTTTACGTGACTGGGACGAAGGTACTGTCGCACAAGTAGCACGGGATATTTGGCGCGCCCCGGTGGGTTCTATGCGTTGGCTTTATCCGACTTTAGCGGGGGAACCATATCACAATAAACCGCCTTTAATACATTTATTGATTGCTGGGGCTTATTCTCTGGGGGGGGTGAATGAGTGGACAACTCGTTTACCGCCTGCTTTGTTAACGGCTTTGGGTGTACCTTTGCTGTACTGGCTGGGGCGTTTGCTATTTTACCATGATTTACCTGCGGTATTTGCGGCTTTGGTTTATTTAACTATGTTACCTGTAGTCCGTCATGGCAGATTGGCGATGCTAGATGGCGCAAGTATTACTTTTTTCTTATTAATGTTGATTTTTTGCCTCAAAAGCCGTGAAAATAAACGCTATGCTTTCGGGGTGGGGGTTTGTCTGGGGCTAATTACTCTCACTAAGGGAATGCTTGTTTTGTTGCTGGGAGCGATCGCTTGTTTATTTGTGATTGTCCAGAGACAATTATCTTTGGGGAAAAATCCCTATTTTTGGCTAGGAATATTATTGGGGATGGCTGTACCTGGGGCTTGGTATGTGGCTCAATGGCAATATTATGGTAGTCATTTCTTAGAAATCAACTTTCAGGAACAAACTTTTAACCGCTTGGTTGAATCTGTAGAAGGTAACACTGGCCCTGTTTGGTACTATTTCATCGAGTTAATTAAATATGGTTTTCCCTGGCTGATATTTTTACCTGGGGGGTTATATCTCGCTGCAAAACAACGTGATAAAAGTTGGGGGTGTTTCGTTCTCATCGGCACAATTGTTTATTTTGTCAGCATTTCTGTGATGAAAACCAAACTCCCGTGGTATATCATGCCACTTTACCCCTTTTTAGGTTTGGCAATTGGGGCGAAACTCAGGGAAGTTTGGCAGCATAACCATTTAATTAACAAATATTGGTCTATATTTTTGGCAATTCTCGCCCTTGCAGGTGTGGGAGGATGTATTTACTTTGCTATGGCTGATCCTCAACCTGTATTAATAGCTATGAGTGTGGTTTTAGTTACCAGTATGAGTGTAGCAGCTTGGCTGATTTTACAACGCGATCGCCGTTTTATTCCTGTGTTATTTGCGGGGATGTATCTAGTTTTAGGATTATTAATGAGTTCCCAATCCTGGATTTGGGAATTAAATGAAGCATTTCCCGTGAAACCAGTAGCGGCTTTAATTCGCGCCCATGTCACCCCAGGGATAAAAATTTATACTTCTTTTGCTTATAGTCGTCCGAGTTTAGATTTTTACTGTGATTGTCAAGTCATTCCCGCAGATATCACAGTTTTACAACAAATGTGGTTAGAAAATTCTTATTTATTATTAGATCATCCCAGTTTACAAAATCTCAATTTACCAGGCGCTCAAATCTTAGGTACATCGGCAGATTTTACCTTGGTTTCCCCAGCAATTAACTAATTTTTCCATCTGCATGATATTTCCTGGGAGAATCTTCCGCCATCTGGTACAGGAGAATGTCAAACTGGAAGTTGTTTGTAAATTTTAAAGCAATTGTGAAAGCTATTACTCTTGTTGGTTCTACTGGCTCCATTGGTACTCAAACTTTAGATATCGTCAGTCAGTATCCAGACCAGTTTCGTATTGTGGGCTTGGCTGCTGGAAGTAATGTAGAAATGTTAGCGGCGCAAATTCGGCAATTTCGGCCAAGTATAGCGGCGATTTCTGCGGAGGAAAAATTACCAGAACTGCAAGCAGCTATTAAAGACGTTGATCCCCAACCGATTCTCTTAGGTGGGGTTGCGGGAGTGATAGAAGTCGCCCGTTACGGTGATGCAGAAACTGTAGTCACGGGAATTGTGGGTTGTGCTGGTTT
>PWQB01000306.1 GCA_003556955.1 Nostocaceae cyanobacterium CSSed10_463m | reverse complement strand
TTTAGTCCTGACGGAAAAATGATCGCCTCTGCCAGTCATGACAGGAGAGTTAAACTGTGGAATAAAGATGGACAGTTTTTCAGAAACCTTTGTGAATCAAGCACCATCGAGCATGAACTAACCGTCAGTAGTGTTTGCTTTAGTCCTGATGGACAAATAATTGCTACTGCAAGTTATGATAACACAGTCAAACTTTGGAATCTTGACGGTACTCTAATTAAAAGTTGTACACATAGCGGGGCAGTTTATGATATTTGTTTCAGCCCTGATGGTAATACTATTGTTTCTGCTAGTGCAGATAAGACAGTAAAAATTTGGAGTTTAAACGGTAAAAAACTAACTCTTAAAGGACATGAAGGTGAAGTTACGAGTGTTAGGTTTAGCCCTGATGGAAAAATAATTGCCTCTGGTAGTAAAGATAATTCTATCAAGCTTTGGAGTAAAGACGGTCAGGAAATAACAACTCTCAGAGGACATACTGCGGAAATTACTAGCGTCAATTTTAGCCCTGATGCTAATATCATTGCTTCTGCCAGTGAAGATTCAACTGTCAAGATTTGGAACAAAGACGGTCAACAAATCACTATCCTTCCAGAATATGGTGAAGGGGTTACTCAAGTCTGTTTTAGTCCAGATGGCAAAACAATTGTTGGTAATGCGAAAAATACACTCAAACTCTGGAATCTTGATACTCAAGAGAGCAAAATTTTTTCTGATATTACTGGTGCAAACAACGGTATTAGTTTCAGCTTTAGCCCAGATGGTAACGCGATCGCTGTCTGTGGAGGTTTTGACAAAATGGTTAAACTTTGCAACCTTGAAGGACAAGAAATTAAAAACTCTAACGATTATTATCACGCAATAAGGGCTATTAGGTTCAGCCCTAATGGTAAAAATATTGCTTTTAATAATAATAAAAAAATTGAACTTTGGAATTGGAAAAATCAAGAGATAAAGACTCTTGAGGGGCATAAAGGTCAGGTTTGGAGTCTATGTTTCAGTCCAAACAGTGAGATAATTGTTTCTGGTAGTGATGGTTATGATAAGACAATTAAACTGTGGAACCTAAACAGTGGTGAAATTCTTCTCACCCTTGAAGGCCATAGTAATAGTGTAAATCAGGTTTGTTTTAGTCCAGATGGCGAAATAATTGCTTCTGCCAGTTCTGATAACACAGTAAAACTTTGGGATCGTAATGGACAAGAACTAAAAACTCTCCGAGGTCATAGCTATCAGGTATTTGATGTAACTTTTAGCCTTGATGGGCAAATGATTGCTTCTGCTGATTGGGATGGTACAATCAAACTTTGGAATCGTGATGGTCAACTACTCACAACTTTAGAAAAACGAAGTGAAAAATTATCCAGTATTAGCTTTAGTCCCGATATTCAAATACTTGCTGCTGCCAGTAATAAAGGAGTAATTTTATGGGACTTCAATTTAAATGATTTAGTAGTATGTGGTTGTAAGTGGTTACATGACTATTTAATGAATAACCCTAATATTCAAGAAGACCGCAACCTATGCAATTTTATATAAAAAACAGTAAGTAACAAAATAGCGCAGCGCCCGTCAGGGCTTTACGCGATAGCTACGCTATCGCGCCAAATTTTGCAACGAAATGGCCGTAGGTTAAGCTAGGGATACTTTTTTTACTGGCGAACTTTAGCGTTGCGTAATCGCCCCAATAAACCTTCACCCGACGCAATTTTCCCCAATTCGGAAATTACCTCAATTGGTACACCAACAGAGGTTGCGACTTCTGGGATCGTGGCGCTGCTATTTCTTAATAGGGCTAAAGCCTGGCGGACTTTCAGGACAACTGGATCACTATTGTGCGTGTAACCCCGATTTAAAGCAATTCTCAGTCCAGTTTCAATGTCATCTACTGTGACTCTACGATTTGTATCTACTAAGATTGTCTGCTGACCAGCAATAGCATTGGCAATCTGAATACCAACATACTCAGTGTGATGACGCTGGAGAACGATATCAAAGTTGTACAATCGCTTTTGTCCCTTTTGGTCTAGAGTTTGAACAAGTAAGTTAGTCATGGCAGTGGTGGTAGCCCCTGGAAACTTTAGCGGTTGGATTTTTCGGAGAAAGATGGTGGTAGCACGTCCGCTGTTGATATCTGTATCCGTGGTGTAGGTCAGTCGTGAAGCGTCTGCTAGTAAAATGTAGGCGATCGCCTCGTCGGTCTGACTAAAGCTGATAGGCGTAGCACGTCCTGGAGTCACTGGAACCTGAATGCGATCGCTGGCAGCTGTATCCCTTGCAATCAAGCGATAGGCCGGAGTTTGGGCTAGTACCTGTACAACAGGGGCTGTTACACCAAACATAATGGTGGTGGTACTAATAACAAAAGTAACAAGTTGTTTCATCGTTCAACGGTCAAAAAATTATTGACGACAATAGAGACTTCTGTACCTTCAGGTATAAATTGAATATGAGGACGTTGGAGTAATTCCTGTAGTGCCTGCTCCGAGCGTCTAGATAGGCGATCGCTAACTGGGGTGAAAAATCCTTCTAATGCCGCCGCCCAAATTTGAGGATTGGAGCTACTAGTAATAGTACTTTGATTAAAAGTGCCACTGGAAACCACAGTGCTAGATTGACTACGGGGCTGATTCACGATGCTGCCCACCCTTCCTAAACTACTGAGTAATCCCACTAATAAATCTTGTTGAGCAATTTCTTTGCCGACATCATGGAGCTGTTGAGCAATCAATGGTTGCTTGTCTTGAGAGCGAATTAATAAGGTATTAGCTGGGATCATTTCCTGTTTGATAGTGCCTTGCAAGTCAGGATAAACCAGAGCGATGCCTTCGGCGCGCAAAGCGAACGCACTAGCAGATACTAAGTGATTCTTTTTACCTACTGTTGTAGTTTCAACCACAACAACAGTCCCAGCAGGAAGTGCCACAGTGCCATCAGTAGCTGTGAGAGGTTTGGTTAACTCCACAGCGAATCGATTATGGGGATTATTACCGCCCTCATCCCAAATCATCGGCATAATCAGTTTACCTGGGGCAGATGTTCCCAGTGCGACATTCTTCGTATTGCCTGCATTGGCATCAACCAAATTCGCAGAGTTACGATTAAGGATACCTAGCATTCCTGGAGTTAAGTGATCAACTTGACTATCAACACTTTTCAAGCCAATTAAAACTGTTTGCAGGTCAGAATCTTGGGGACTGGATACTCCGGTGCTAGGCTCCAAGGAACTTGGATTGCTGAGTGTGGATTTTTCCTGAGTTTGGGCGATGCTGGAGTTACTTATTTGTGACTGTCCCCATCTGGCCAGTTGATTCCATTGTTCTAAAGGATCAGCATTGCTTTCAGGCTGTTCTACTGGTTGTGGAATTGTTCGTGGAGCATAACTCACAGGAGAATTTACAGGAGAATGAGACCGCCTCACTATGGGTGCAGGTTCAATTCTGGCAGTAGTTGTGCGCGGTGAAACTGGACGTACTGGTGGTACTGTGCGAGGAGGTGGTGATGGAGTTGGCGATGGCGTTGGGTTAGGTTGGTTTTCTGGACTGGGATTTGGGGATTTAGCCGCAACAGGTTCGACCTTGAGTTGTTGTTGTTGGTCTTGAAATGCTAATCGGCTTTTTAGTTCCGCAGATTCATCTAATATAGGTTCGCTGTTGGGAGATGGAGTAGGATTCTGCACAACTTGTGGCACAGGCGGTTTGGGTTGCAGAAAACCAAACCACAGTAGTGAGCCAGATCCCATCACAAT
>PWQB01000457.1 GCA_003556955.1 Nostocaceae cyanobacterium CSSed10_463m | reverse complement strand
TCCTTCGCCGGAGCCGTGATGGTTGATTACCGGGGCTATATCAATATAGTAGTGGGTGTGATTATGGCTGTGATGGGTCTGTGGGTGATGGGGGTTGTACAATTGCCTCTACCGCAGATGAATGTCAATCTTCCCCAGGCTGCTGGCCCTTATGGGGTGGGTTTGACTTTTGCCCTGGTGAGTTCCCCCTGTGCTAGTCCGGTGCTGTTTGCGGTGCTGGCTGCGGCTGCTGCTACAGGTTCCCAGGTATTGGGGACACTAACGATGGTGAGCTATGCGCTGGGTTATACTATCCTGATTTTCTTAGCTAGTTTATTTACTGGACTGGCTAAACAAAGTAATAAGTTGTTGAAACATTCCGAGGGGATTATCCGCTTTGGTAGTGTAGCGCTAATTGTGACTGGGGCATATTACCTATTTACCGGCACTCAATGGTTTGTAGGAGGTTAGTCATGGTCGAGAATCTGGTAATTATTGGTTCTGGCCCTGCGGGTTATACTGCCGCTATTTATGGGGGACGCGCTCAACTCCAGCCCTTGGTATTTGAAGGTTTCAGTGCTGGGGGAATACCTGGAGGTCAATTAATGACGACTACTGAGGTGGAGAATTATCCCGGTTTTGCTGCGGGAGTTCAGGGGCCAAAGTTAATGCAGGAGATGCGCCAGCAAGCACAGCGATGGGGTGCTAAATTAATTACTGATGATGCGATCGCTGTGGATTTTTCTCAATACCCTTTTACATTAACTTCTGATGATATCGTAGAAGTTAAGGCTCGTGCTGTAATCATCTGTACGGGAGCCACTGCCAAAAGATTACATCTACCTGGTGAAGAAAAGTTTTGGAATAATGGCATTTCTGCCTGTGCAATCTGCGATGGGGCAAATCCTTTGTTTGCTAATGCAGACATTGCTGTGGTTGGTGGTGGTGATTCGGCTATAGAAGAAGCTTTGTATCTAACTAAATATGCTTGTCAGGTGCATTTACTGGTAAGAGGCGATCGCCTACGAGCTTCCAAGACAATGCAGGATCGTGTATTTAATCATACCCAAATTCAAGTTCATTGGCAGACCTCACCTCTGAGTGTAGATGGTGATCAGATACTGCGTTGCGTCCAAGTTCAGGACAATTTGACTGGTGCAATTTCTAACCTAGCCGTGAGTGGTTTATTCTACGCCATCGGACACACCCCCAACACCCAACTGTTTCAGGAACAATTGGAACTGGATGAGGCGGGTTATATCAAAACTCAGGGTAAAACTACCGCTACTAATATTCCCGGCATTTGGGCGGCTGGAGACGTGCAGGATCACATTTATCGCCAAGCAATAACCGCCGCCGGCACTGGTTGTATGGCAGCCCTAGAAGCTGAAAGGTGGTTATCAGAGCAGCGAGCATCGCTTGTTAGTTTCGCCGCTTAAATAGTACTTTTTATCACAATTATTAGGAGAGAAATATGCAAGAAACTTTTTCTATTGATCAAACATTCTTCACCGGAAGAGCAGCTTTTGAATGGTTAATGCAAGAATCCGAGCAGCTAATCATTGTCAAATTTGTCGCTCCCTACTGTCCTTCCTGCGAAACACTTAAACCTGTACTACATCAAATAGCCGTTGATCATACAGACAGCTTACATTTAGTTGAACTTGATATGAGCGAAGAACCTGAACTGGCAATTAAATATAGTGTCAGAAGCGCTCCCACCGTAGTATTACTAAAAAATCAGCAAGTATTATCACAGATTGTCGGCTTAAAACCGAAAAAACAATACACAGAAATAATTCAATCCGCGCTCTAAATCAAAGTTCGTAGTGAGGACTTCAGTCCTCTCTTTCAGGAAACCTGACTTGTATCTGGATTTAGTATCAAAGATGATTGAGAATAATACTAAATGGTAAACAATAGACAATTTAGCACACTTAGCTCAGAAAGCTGTAAATA
Organism: Nostocaceae cyanobacterium CSSed10_463m; assembly: GCA_003556955.1. The sequence goes on along the minus strand of PWQB01000457.1, from coordinate 1,814 downwards.
CAACTATTTTATAGAGAAAAATCACCTATGTTACAACCTGCAATCACTAATTTGATCCCTCCCCAACGTCAAAAGCCAACTATTGCAGATATTTCAACCAGGAATTGGCAAAAGTTGGTTAAGTTTACTTTCCTGATGCTAATGGCATTTAGCATTGCCTTAATATTTACCGCCGAGCCAGCTTGGGGACAAGAATCTGTTCAAAATGCTGCCGCATTTAATCCCCAAATTTTGTTGCGAAATGCTTTGCAGTGGATTGATGGTTTGGGTGCTGTGGGACCATTGGCATTTATCCTACTCTATATTATTGCTACCGTCGCCTTCCTACCAGGGTCAATCGTTACCCTTGGTGCAGGTGTTGTCTTTGGCGTGGTTATGGGTTCGCTTTATGTCTTGATTGGTGCAACTCTAGGAGCTACCGCCGCTTTCCTCGTCGGGCGTTATTTGGCTAGGGGTTGGGTGGCTAAGAAAATTGCCGGAAATAACAAATTTCGGGCGATTGATGAAGCTGTAGGTAGGGAAGGATTGAAAATTGTCCTGCTAACGCGACTTTCTCCTATCTTCCCCTTCAATTTATTGAACTATGCTTATGGCGTAACAGGCGTTTCCCTCAAAGATTACTTTCTTGGTTCCGTTGGGATGATTCCCGGCACAATCATGTATGTTTACATCGGCTCCCTAGCTGGTAACATTGCCACAATCGGTACTGAGGCTCAACCCGATAACCCCGGTGTACAGTGGGCAATTCGCATCATTGGTTTTATTGCTACAGTTGCCGTGACAGTTTATGTGACTAAAGTTGCTCGTAAGGCTTTAGAAGATGAAGTTTTAGGATCTACAGATAATGACGAAAATCAACCAATTAATCTGAATTAAAGCTGCACTGATTACTAATTTGAGACGGAATAAATAATGATGACAGATACAACAAAGACAACCAAGTTGCTAACTGGTACTCAAGTTCCCGAACTAGAAGTAAAAACCCTGAATGGTAAACTTTGGCAACTTTCTGAGCAGCAACCCCAAAACTTCACATTAATTATTTTTTATCGTGGTTGGTTCTGCCCAATTTGTCAAACTTATCTTGCAGAACTTGAACGTCTCCTAGAGGATTTTACTAAACTTGGGGTAGAAGCGATCGCTATTAGTGGAGACAGTCAAGCAGATGCTCAAAAATCAATCTCAGAATGGGGAATTAAAAATCTCACCATTGGCTATGAAGCCAGCATAGACTTATTTCGTAGTTGGGGGCTTTACATTTCTAGAGGTGTATTTGAGAAAGAACCCCCCTTATTTTGTGAACCTAGTTTTTTCTTAGTTAAGCCTGATGGGACACTTTCCTATGCTGCTGTTAATAGCGCCCCCTTTGGTCGTCCACCCATATCAGATATGCTTTCTGCCATCGATTTTATTTTAAAAAATAATTATCCTGTGCGGGGAACAGATTAGTTTGTAATTCTAGTTTGTATATTTAAATTAGATTGTGGGGTGGGCATCTTGCCCGCCCATGTCATCAAAGTTAAATTTGAAACAGCTTATTTATCGTTCAATGAGGTTTTAAATGTCAAATTCTGCATCTCAAAAAGTTACTCTTCCGCCAATGGATGAGTATAATAAAAAATTAGTTTCCTATGTTCATCCTCCTGATTGGGTAAATCCTCAACCTGTTGATTGTTATGATTTAGTTGTGATTGGTGCTGGTACGGCGGGATTAGTTGTAGCCGCAGGTGCAGCAGGTTTAGATGTGGGATTAAAAGTTGCTTTAATTGAAAAACATTTGATGGGTGGGGATTGTTTAAATGTCGGTTGTATTC
>PWQB01000358.1 GCA_003556955.1 Nostocaceae cyanobacterium CSSed10_463m | reverse complement strand
GCACCCCATAAAGTCTTAAAATACTGTTAATTTCGCCCAACCCTCGTTCTTACACTTAAAAGTACTACCCTAAAATCACTATGGCTATCGGCTACGTCGCGCTTGTACTTCATGCACATCTACCCTTTGTTCGTCACCCAGAAAGTGACTATGTGTTGGAAGAAGAATGGCTTTATGAAGCCATCACCGAAACATACATTCCATTATTAAAAGTATTTGAGGGCTTAAAGCGAGACGGTATCGACTTTAAAATCACCATGAGTATGACACCGCCCCTAGTGTCGATGCTCCGTGACCCCCTACTGCAAGAACGCTATGACGCGCACCTAGCCCAACTAGAAGAACTGATAGAACTGGAAATTGAGCGTAATGTCAAAAATGGGCATCTTCGTTATTTAGCAGAACATTACGCTACTGAGTTTAACGAAGCGCGTCAAATATGGGAACACTACAAAGGTGACTTAATCACAGGTTTTAAGAAATTTCAAGATAGCAATAACTTAGAAATTATTACTTGTGGTGCTACCCACGGCTACCTACCATTAATGAAGATGTATCCCCAAGCTGTGTGGGCGCAAATTCAGGTAGCTTGTGAACACTACGAGCAAAACTTTGGACAAGCCCCCAGAGGAATTTGGTTGCCAGAATGCGCTTATTATGAAGGCGTGGAGCGAATGCTGGCAGATGCTGGTTTACGCTATTTCCTCACTGATGGACATGGGATATTATACGCCCGTCCTCGTCCCCGGTTTGGTACTTACGCGCCGATTTTTACAGAACCTGGTGTTGCAGCTTTTGGTAGAGACCATGAATCTTCGCAGCAGGTATGGTCTTCTGAGGTGGGTTATCCCGGTGCAGCAGAATATCGGGAATTTTACAAAGATTTGGGCTGGGAAGCCGAATATGAGTACATTAAGCCCTACATCATGCCCAATGGTCAGCGCAAAAATACGGGGATTAAATATCACAAAATTACTGGACGTGGTTTAGGTCTTTCTGATAAAGCACTCTATGATCCTTATTGGGCGCGGGAAAAAGCAGCCGAACACGCTGCTAATTTTATGTATAACCGTGAACGGCAATCCGAGCATTTACACGGTATTATGGGGCGGAAACCAATTATCGTTTCCCCTTATGATGCAGAATTATTCGGTCATTGGTGGTATGAAGGCCCTTGGTTTATTGATTACCTGTTCCGCAAATCATGGTATGACCAAGGAACTTATGACATGACTCATTTGGCTGATTATTTACGCGCTGAACCGACTCAACAAGTTTGTCGCCCTTCTCAGTCAAGTTGGGGTTATAAAGGTTTTCATGAGTATTGGTTGAATGAAACAAATGCTTGGATTTATCCACATTTACACAAAGCAACTGAACGCATGATTGAATTATCTCATATCGAAGCGGAAGACGAATTGCAGGAAAAAGCACTCAACCAAGCAGCGCGAGAACTTTTACTAGCACAATCTTCTGACTGGGCTTTTATTATGCGGACAGGAACAATGGTTCCTTATGCTGTCAGAAGAACGCGATCGCACTTGATGCGGTTTAATAAACTCTACGAAGATGTTAAAATCGGCAAGGTAGATAGTGGTTGGCTGGAAAAGGTGGAATTAATGGATAATATCTTCCCGAAAATTAACTATCGGGCTTACCGTCCTTTGTAAAATTTCCGTATTAATAAATATCATATCTACTTCCCCGGCTTCTTTGAGAAGTTGGGGATTAATCTTTGCTAATTTTTACATTTCATTTGCGATTTTTTAGGTTAAATTTAAATAAGTTGCGGATTTAATCCCAGGAGCGATCGCTATGGATATACTGATTGAATCTACAAAAGATTTTGAGCAAGACTTGGAGCAATTTAACAATAGAGAAAAATTTAAAATCATTAAAAAATTGAATCGCTATGTGGAATTACTCTCAATAGACAAACGTTTATTTTATAAAAATAGTACACAGTTAAAAAACATTCCCCTCAAGGAAGATTACGATTCTTCCATATATTCCCTAAGAATTAATGAGAAAATTAGAATAATTCTCACCATTGATGATGACCCCATTTTTGAGCGCACAGTTATCACTTTATTTCGAGCAGTCAAAGCTGAAGAAGCACCAGCAGCATATAATTCAGTAGCAGAAACTCTTTATCAAGACTTCGCTGTAAAAAACGAAGAGTGTGAGGTTTATTCTCGGTAATGGGACAAATCAAACCTCTTTTAGATGAGTATGGTGTCATCCATGAAGCGATTAGGATTTTACCCGCAGAATTAAAAGTCAATTTTTTAGAAGCTTTAGCAGAATTAGAAGATAATGAATGTCACAGAACGCGCAGTTTTCCCAAAACTAGGTTACATAAAGTCACTGGTATTAAACAAGCTATTTACAGAGCGGATATCGATAAAATATCAGGATGGCGCATTCATATTCAATATATTGAAGGTAAAATTCATTTAAAAGATATCATTGAAGGTCAACAGCATGATGATGTGATTAAGGTGATTAAATCTAAAAAAGATAGGTATGATTGACGCTCCCACGGCTTAAAGCCGTGGGATTCTTGTTTCATTCAGCCGACTTACGTAATCATTACAGTAGTTTGTGATTAATTAACGCAGATGAACGCAGATGAACGCAGATGTTTTTTACTCCCCTCCTCGCACCCCCCTCAATCCCCACGCAACGGGGGGAAGAAAAGGATAAACCTTTGATATGGGAGGGGTTGGGGGTGGGGTAAAAAATTGAACAACATCCCCTATTCTCTACTCTAATAAATATTGTAAAAATGCTTCGGGAACTAATCTTAATTCCCCAGATTTAAAAAGAGAAATATCTAACCATAAGGCTTTATGTTGATGATTCTTAGACTCAGAAAATATCAAACTTTCTACTTGATAAAACTGAGAATCAACAAAATCACATTCATACAATTGAATAATTTCGTGTCCTGACTGACCGTTAAATGTAAAAATACTTTCTATACAACCAAGATAGTTAAGATTTGTTAACTCGGCTTGGATTTCTTCTTGAAATTCTCTTTTTAAAGCTGCTGCGCTAGTTTCACCAAAGTCTACCCCACCACCTAAAGCGCGATAGTAAGTTTCTTGCTTGATTGCGTCGTAACCTTCAGAAACAAAAATACGTCCCCCATCCCGGATTAATCCTAAAGCTAATACGCGAATTTTGCCTTTTTTGCTCATTTCTAAATCTCCGGGAATCAGGTGTTATTTTAGATGAAAATCATAAACTTATTCGTAAATATACTGGTTTCTTTCGTCGCTTTCTTCAATCGGCCAATCTTCATTTTCACCCCCAATGTATAAATATTCAATGGTGACATATTCCTGATTTAACTGTTTGAGAGCGTTAATCAGAATATCCAGGGCGATCGCATCAGCAGTACCCATGTCAAACCAACAACGCGCCCATTCTCCTTCATACTCAAATTCACCCATATTGTGCATGAGTGCTAATAAGCTATGATCATAACCTTGTGAGTCATAATTCATATAGCTGATTTCCAGTCCTGTTTCTTGCACTTGCAGATTTTCCGCATTAAATGCGCCTAATTTCCCTAAATAAAACCAGGAATTAAAAACTTCTTCTACATATTGCTTTTCCTGTTGCGAGGGAATTGTACTGAATTTCAGCCAAATCCACATATCAAACGGGTTAATTTCACGGAATTGAATTTGCATGACGTGGGAATATTTAATCTCTATCAAATCAGCATATCAGGATCAGGAATGGG
>PWQB01000741.1 GCA_003556955.1 Nostocaceae cyanobacterium CSSed10_463m | reverse complement strand
CAAGAGGACTCAAGGAAAAACTGAATCCAGTCTACTTTAGTAGACTTTTGCTATTAGCCATGAACTTTAGTTCTTGGCGGAATATGGAATCAGCGTCAGAATTTTCGACTTCTGTGTACACGGTAGCCTCGCTTGCGGGGAGGGGGTTGGGGGGGGGGTTCTTACATCTGTAAATCACGTTTAACTTTATTCACCTTGGCTTGCTGAATAGCTAAACTCAAAACCTCTGTTAACTTATCCTGCAATTCTTGCTTTTCATTTTGCAATCGTTTTAAACTCTCTTTTAAAGATGACTCCTCAACATCGGTAATACGTTTTTGTTCATAAGCAATATTTTCTGCTAACTTCTTAATATCCGCAACCTGTGATTCTCCTTCTAAAACCAAGGCTAAATTTATTATCTGCTGTTGAACACTGTGCAGTAACCGTGAATTTTTCTGCCAAATTTGTTGATAATGACTGCGACGAATGCGATTATTTTTATCCACCACCTTTTGATAATCTTTATCGAATAATTCTAATTTGACATTTAGCAAGGATTGTAACTCTATCAAATCAGTTAAAGTTAAATTCTCAGCAAGTTGTAAATATTTCAAACTGCGGATATTATTAGCATCAATGCGTCTATCTATTTGCAGTGATAACTCATCAGGTACAGGGTTTAAATTAAAACGTAACTCTCCAGCTAAACGATGAAAGATTTCCTGTTTTAAATTTGATAATAAAACTTGTAATTCTGTACAACCTAAAGAAACCTGATTGAAATCGTCCCGAATATCAGTCAAACTTTGAGCATATTCTTTATACAAACGTTGATATTCTTGTAAAGCTGTGTTAAATAAAGTTTTCTGACCTTGAATATACCAAGGACGAGATTTAATCATCTCTGTAATTTTATCATTTGTAATAGAACTTTCTATTCCTAACTTCTCTTTAGCACTATTTTCATAGGGAATTTTCACTGGGTGGGGACGATACCAACCTTCCATATATAGGAAAGATTCCCCTGGTTGAAACCGCGCAATTTGTTCCATTTGTGATTGGTCTAAAAGCATCGCTTGACCGATATCTTTTCTATCATCTGCTGATACCAACCTGTGGGCGATTTTGACATTTGTATTTTTCACAACCTCTGCTGCTACTCCTGTGGGTAACTGGTCGGCGATAATAATCGCTTCTCTTAAAGCACGCATTTCTGCTAACATTCGCGTCACATAATTTGCAGCTTCTTGTTTAGTATTTGCATCTTCAGCAGAGGAAGTACCTAAATTTCTTCCCACTAAGTTATGCGCTTCTTCTAGTAAAAGAATATGTTCCGGTTTTCCGTCTTTTTCTGTACGTTGACGTTTGATATACTCGCGGATTTTAGTTAGCAAAAAGAACGTCATCAAATTTGCTTGGTCTTGGTTTAAATAATCCAGTTCTAAAATCGTGGGATATTTCAATAAATCAGCAATTGTGGGACTACTGCGTTGAGTATTCAACATCGCACCCACACCGCGAGTCAACAAACTACCAATTCTGACTTCTAAAGCTGTTTTCAGGTTAGATTTTACCTCACCTGCGTAATCTTTGGTTTCAAACAAAGCGGTGATTTTATCATATAAATCCCGCATTGTGGGAAGTTGTAAATTTTTTGGTGTTCCCTTTTCGCTTCCTGTCCATTCCCGGTCATAATATATTTCTTCCAATGCTTCGGAAAGCAAAGCGGGTAAAGGTCCAGACAAAGGTAAAGCACCACGAAATGATGCTTCTAAATTCCCAATATGTTCATAAAAGGGGACACCTTCAGAAACCTCAAAAGGATTAAAACGGAAGGGAGAAATCAAATCATTTCCCAAGGTGTAAACTCGTAATTCTTGGGTGAGGACTTTTAAGGATTTGAGAAAATCTAAATCAGCACGAGTAAATTTATTCAAATTAGGGTTGATAGCCAAAATTGAACGATATTCTGTTTTCGCAGGTTCAAAAACTAAAAACGGAATACCATGACTCCATAACTGAGTTAGCAAATTAAAAGCTGTGGTTGTTTTCCCACTCCCAGGAACACCGCAAATAAACGCGTGTTTATTCAGTTGTTTTAATTCAATTTGAATTTTACTATCTTCACCTCGGCTAGTTTCATAACCACCAAAATCAATCCATTGCTTATATTTATCTAAACTAGAGATATCATTTTCTTGGCTAATTCCCGCTACAGGCGCATCACTGGGAACGACGATACGAAATAAACCACTAATTTCATTGAGTGTCGCATAACGATGTAACGGTTTTAAGTCTAAGACTCGCACACTATCTTTACCTGTGATAGAGTCTCCACCAAATTCAGCTTCTCCCAGTCCTTTATCCCATTCTTCCCAGTGGGTAGCGGTGGAAAGTTTTCCTAATTGGGTAGCTGCGAGACTGGTTGTAAATGTGGGATGATTGGGAGTGAGAGTAATTGTCCGATAGCGACTTTTTTTGGTTCCACTCAGTAACAAAGTTCCTAAAACACTGCGAACTGCTAATTCATTGTTTCCCAAAACTTTGAAGCTGTAACGAAATAAGCTTTCTGTGAGATAGGAAGATTGATATTTTTCGTAAAGACGGGAAACTAATTGCGCGTTTCTGTCTCCTTCTTTAGCAGAACTGAAACTAGAACCACTACTAGCTTGTCGCAGTTGGGACAACATTTGGTCTAAGGCGTTAATCCAACTAGATTTTTCTTGTAATGTGGTAATATCTGGTTGTAGAGTGATTTCCAGCATCAAAGGACTATTGAAGCGAGATATAACTTGACAGATTACTAACATATCGTTAGCTTCATCTGCTTCCAGTTGTAGCGGGACATAATAACTGGGGAGTCCTTTGGTTTTCAGTGATGCTAAGGAGTCTTTAGGACGAGTGCTGATAATTTCTTCGTGTTTAACTGCTTCGCCAATACAGTTTACCCAATTAAGATTTTGAATTTCTGGAACTTGTGTTTTTAATTCAATTTTATAAAACTGGCTGAGAAATCCATCTGTAATAATTTTTTTAATATCTTCAGTAATTTGAGTTTCGGTATCTGGTGAAATAGGTTCTGACTGATTAATGACTATATAAATACCAAGTCGTTTATCGAAGGGTAAACCTGGTGTGTAGCGATAGCGAATAGAAAATGTGAGGTTATACACTCTACCAATATCGCTAAGTAGAAGTAAAAAGTCTTTTTGGCTGCTGAAAACTTTTTGACGTACTCCTTGTCCATACTGAGAGGTATATTTTTGGGATTTTAAATCAGGAAGTTGTGATATTTGGAATATGAGGGGGAACATAGTTTAATATTCTTGCTTGAATAATTAAATTGATAATAGATTTAATATCTTTTTTTCTTCATTTTGCAAAAGTGCTTGTTCTTCATCATATTTAGTTTTTGCTATAATAATACTTTCCTTTGCTTTATTTATTGGTAAGTAAGACATTAACGCAAGAATCCGTATTAACGTATAAAAAATCGCAAAAAGGCGCACATTATTAGCTTGTCCCGATTTTATTACTATATAAAAACCGAACAATGGCGCAATGATTGCCAATGTAGCTATCAGTACTCTCCATAACTTTCTTTCCTCTAGAGTATTTTCTGCTTTTCTAATTTTTAGCTCTAAAGGTTCTAACTGACCTAATTTATAATTTTCATAAAATTTACGCATTTTATCAGTTAGTTCTATCAGGTCATTCTTTAATGATTTTTGATAATCATAGAATATTTCACCATATTTTCTTTCATACTCTTCT
>PWQB01000724.1 GCA_003556955.1 Nostocaceae cyanobacterium CSSed10_463m | reverse complement strand
CGCGATCCACTATTTCCTTTTCTTGAGTCATGATTCGCAACCAGAACCAGAGACGCTCGAAAATTACACTGATAGACAGAACTGACAAAACCAGCAGGGGCCACATTGCCGGGCCGCCCTTTTCAAACAAATCTAAAATATCCACAGGTTAGGTTTCCTCCCTCCACTTCTACAGGCAACAATCCCAAAGCATTTTAATCTAAAGATTAATGCATATTAAACAAACTTGTGGGACAAATATTTGATGACAAATAAGCATTCATGTCTTCCATGCTACCTAGACTATGGCTCTTTTCGGGTAAGTGTTCACTCCTCCCCTATCAAGAAGCCAATTGAAGGTAGCTTTTCACCCACTCAATTGCTCATGCTTGGATGGTAATATTAGGAGCAATTCCTCTCAGTAACTTCCTAGAGATGAACGATTTAATTTAGCCTGAATAATTTCCCATCTGGCAAAAATTTATTCATTCAGGAGACAAAGCGATCGCCATGATTGCGTTCTCACAGATGCACCATTTCATGGACTACAACATATTTTAAGCAATGGGGGTGTTTTTTGGCTAGTTCCAGATTTAACTCTACTGGGGTGGATGTAGAAACTCTCCCATCCACAAAGTAGGGGTGAGTAGTTGATCCCGCATATTGGGTTCCCACTTGGCGGTTAATCGCGTCTTTTATACTGATTTCTCTAAAAAGTTATTCACTTTGAAATTTGAAGTTCCCTCCCAACAGTGGTTCAAAGCTGCACTAATTTGAGCATCAGCAGCATCACTAGATTCCCTAGAAGCATTAAACTGTATTGCAGTCACAACGTATTCAAAAATAATCACAAACTGTTTTTGTGGGGAAATTCTTTCAACGACAATTGTTTCACCAACCTTGGGAATTTGCGGTAAATTGACCACAAATGTTTCCTGTTTTGGTTTATCTAGTGGATTTTTAAAATTGAAGTATTTACAGTAAACAATAATTTTCACGCCAAGAATCACCAAAAGTACTAAAAAATTAACTTCAAACATCAAAGTTTGAAATATAAAAATTAATTATAATAACTATCATGCCATTTGTAACACACAAATTAAATCAGTCAATAGCGAACAGTTATCAGGCGTGTGGTTGCTGATTTCAACCCTGCGGCTAAAACTGATAAATTCTGATAATTATTAAATAATTCTCAGTTCAATTTATTTACCGCGCCATAAGCTTTGCAAAAACTGATAAACTTTCACAATAATTTCTTCGAGCCAGAGTATAGCACGATCAAGCCACTCTAGAATTTGTTCTAAAGGATGTTTATCATAACCGACAAAAGTTGCTTCAACGTCTATCCAGTCAGGCTGTAACTCAACTTGGCTATTGTGGCGATTCTCCGTCATGGCTTGAGAATCCAGGTTTTGAGAGGATTTTGCCCCCTTTCTTTGATTGTGGGTAAGATGACGGTGGGAGTTTGACTTTTGCATCCAACTAGATTTGGCTTTTGGTTTGGTTTCACCCAAGTTTTGCTCTGACATAGGGGCGTTTCCAAATAAATCGCTGAAGTTTAACCAAGATTCTGGGACTGAATTTTGATTCTGAAAACGACGATGATGGGGTAGGTGATATTGTGATCCTCTATGACTATTTTTCTGAGCAATTTTTTTCTCTCGACTAACTCCAAAAAAGTAATTAATTGCAGATGCAATTAATTCTGGAATATTCAGTGTCTGAGGTTCTAAGTCATCTGCATTAACCCCTGGATATCTTCTAGCAGCTACCTGTTCTTTACCATAAACAAATATATTTAGCTGGGTTTGTGCAACTCGGATAATTTCCTGGCTGCGCTGTTGTACTGGTACTAAAGCTTTGTTTTCCCAGTTAGCCAGAGATGTATCTAAGAATGTGATTAATTTATGAGGATTAAGTAAATCTTTTGGCTTACCTACGGGTAAGACTGGGATATTAACTGAAGTTTTTCCAGTAATTTTTGCAAAAATTTGGTTAACTTTTAGTAGCATTTGACTTTGTGGTTGATTTGCAGCCAACTGCCAAAAATGCCAATAATTACCTACTTCATCAATAATTATATCTGCTAATTTCGCCTGTTGTTGGGGTGTCAAAATATCCAAAATTTCATTATCTTCGGTGACAAGTACCAAATTACGGCTGTCCAAATTTGTGGCTATTCCGCGCATGACTGACACATAAGGCTGGATATTTGCTGGCGATTCTTCAGAAATGCTTGAGGGTTGGCTGGGCGAATGACGAAAAATTGTTGACAACACAAACACTAACACCCTCACAGAGGTTGATGGTTTCGGGGGTTCAACAGTGTATGAGTCATCGGGTAAACTTTTAACTGCTTCTAAAACTTTTTGAATTGGTGTGTCAGCAGTAGAAGAAGTTACAGGTTGTAATTTTAACCTGGGTTGGGGTGCTTGACCTGCTAAAGTTTTAGCGGCTGATTCTGTAGGATTTAATAGTCGGTAAACAGGGTAAAGTAATAGTTCTACACCCCACTTGGTTGCAACTTGTAAATGACGGTAGGTGTGATCCCACTGTTGTGTCAACCGCCGAGATTGCAGGTGGACAAAGTTAAGTAGTCTGCTTTGATAACGGCTAGAGGAACCAGGAGACATGATGGTGATTTGTTAGTTGTTAATACTCCCGCCCAACAATAATTTTAATGAAAATATGACTCTGCCCATATCGCCATCCCCTTCTGAATTGATCTCGGCAACTATTGACCAATTGCGCTCTTTTTGTCAAGTTGATGTGAAATCTCGTTGGCTATACCAGGAATCTGACTGCAATATTACTGATATCACTGCATCTGATTTGTCTGGTTGGCGTTCTGTCCAACTCAATGCTAAGGAACATATTGCTTGGACAGGGGGTAAAAAGGTGCTTTGGTTGGTACAAAGGTTTGTGGTTCCCGAAAATTTACAGGGGTATCCTTTGGCTGGTTTGTCTTTGCGCTTGTCGTTGCTTTGGTGGGCAGATTTGGCTGAGATTTACGTCAATGGGGAGTTGGTGTTGGAGGGAGATTTATTTGATTGTTCGCCAAGAGTGCTGCTTAGTCAAGGGGTGAATCCTGGTGAGGAGTTTGTTGTGGCTTTGCGTTTGGTGAGTCCTGGTCATGATTTTGGTGCTTTGGTGCGATCGCTCCTTGTTTTTGAGTCTTATGATGATCATAATCCTGATCCGGGCTTTTTGGCTGATGAGTTGGCGGTGTTACAGGTTTTTTTAACACGGTTTGCACCGGATAGGTTGGGTGAATTGGCTGAGGTGGTGGGGGGAGTAACGAACCGCCAAGTCGCCAAGAACGCCAAGGAAGAGGGAAGAGAATGGGAAGAAAGTTTTTTAGCCCTTCGCGAACATTATCAGCGTTTATCGGCGTTTATCGGCGGTTTAAGGTCTAAAATATATTTATTGGGTCATGCTCATTTGGATTTAGCATGGCTTTGGCCTGTGAGTGATACTTGGAAAGCGGCGCAAAGTACTTTTGAGTCGGTGCTGAAGTTACAGGCTGAGTTTCCTGAGTTGATTTTTTGCCATTCGACTCCGGCGCTTTATGCTTGGGTTGAGGAACATCGCCCGGATTTGTTTGAGAAAATTCAAGCACAGGTGAAGGCTGGAGTTTGGGAAGTTGTGGGCGGTTTGTGGGTGGAACCAGAATTGAATTTAATTTCTGGTGAGTCGATTGTGCGTCAGCTATTGTATGGTCAGCGTTATCTAAAAGCAAAGTTTGGTAAACTTTCTGCTGTGGCTTGGCTACCTGATACTTTT
>PWQB01000653.1 GCA_003556955.1 Nostocaceae cyanobacterium CSSed10_463m | reverse complement strand
TTTCGGTTAAGGGATGTAGAGACGTTCCATGGAACGTCTCTACAAGGGTTTTCGGCTCACGAATTTGCTTAACCGAACAGTATTGCTTCCCAATGACCAATGACCAATGACCAATGACTAATGACTAATGACTAATAACTATCTAGGGTGTGCTGAATAAATACTCAAAACCCTGTTCCCTGTTCCCTGTTCCCTGTTCCCTGTTCCCTGTTCCCTGTTCCCTGTCCTCCCAAATAACTGTTATGCCTCTAAGCGCAGCTATGCCGTCAGGCTTTACGGCACACTACGCGAACAGCAAGCCCAAATTAGTTAACTACTTGGCTACCATGACTGCGAGGATCATTTTGACTATTGGTAGATGTAACAGGAGCGCGAAATTGCGAAACTTGTCCGTTAGTTTGAGCATAGGGTAAAGATGAACCAGCCACTAACGCATCTAAGTTACTAGCCATGACTGTATGAGGTTGATCACCAATGGTTTGGGCTATGGTTTCTCCATCTTTAGCTAAAAATACAAAGTGAGGAATCCCATCTACGCGATATTTCAGCATTTCTGGTAGCCATTTGCTGTTATCCACATTCAGCATCACAAAGTTTACCTTGTCAGCATACTCCTGTTCGAGTTCAGCAATATCAGGAGCCATTTTTTGGCAGACAGTACACCAGTTAGCGTAAAATTCCACTATGGAGGGTTTACCGTTGCTCATAGCTACTTCTAAAGGTGTGGATGCTTGATCTAAGTCGGCTAAAGATGCAGAATTTGTCTCGGTTTTTAATCCTAAGACCAAGGCTACACTCAAAGCGATCGCCACTATGGCAACGAGGAAATTTCTTAACCGTCTCCCAGAGGTGGTTTCAGGCTGAGGAGTAGAATGCATAGGGGTTTCTCTAGTCATAGTAAATTTATTAAAACTTATTAAGTATTGTCATCTTTAGTTTAACCCAGGCGCTATCCTCAAGGCTGGATGTGGTTAGGACTAAGCTAGAAGAGAAACTACTCTCTGCTAAACCTGTGAAAAAACGAGTTACCCTCACTTTTCCCAAACGCGCCATCCAAATGCCGGTTACTTATTTATTGGCGAAAGAGTTTAATGTTGCTGCTAATATTATCCGCGCTCAAGTTGCGCCTAACCAAATTGGTAAACTGGTTGTAGAATTATCGGGAGATATTGACCGCTTAGATGAAGCTATTGAATGGATGCGATCGCGTCATATCAATGTTTCTCATAACTTAGGTGAAATTGTGATTGATGAGGATATCTGTGTACATTGTGGTTTGTGTACTGGGGTTTGCCCTACAGAAGCTTTGAGTTTACACCCAGAAAGTTACAAATTGACATTCACGCGATCGCGCTGTATCGTCTGTGAACAGTGTATTCCTACCTGTCCTGTACAAGCAATTGCAACTAACCTTTAAACCGTTAAAAAAATAGCTTAAATCGTGCTAACTGAGTTTCAATAGCTCCTGTGAGTATGTTATTCAATTCTGTACTGTCTGAAAATCGTAGAATTTGCTGTGTGGGTAAATCAAAGGGAAATTCTCCCTCAAAGTCTGGGTGTTGCATCTGCGCTAACAAAATTTGTTCAGCCCGCTTACTTTGAATTGCATAGCCAATTTCTACACAGACATTGGGACTCGGTATTAATTGGTTATTTTCTTTACCGGAAATACTCGCAATGGGAGTGGTGTCAGCGATAAACAACAAACTCCGGCGAATCTTTCTCATAATGGTGCGGCTGAGTCTGATGGGAGTATTGCTAGAACGGGAGGCTTCTACTAATGTTAAAGTTAGACGCGATCGCAAATTCAAAGACTCCACAGTTTTTTGTAGTTCCTCTCGTAGAGCATCCCTTGCTGGTGGGTACTCAGTTTGAGAACATAAAAAAATAGTTGGTTCTAACTGCGCTAATAATGCTTGTTTTGTAAAATAAATCTCATGACTAATTAAGTCAATGTTAGCGACGCAATAGCCACCACTACCTTCAATATAAAATTCAATATTCTCGCCTTCCAGATAACGCCCAAACCAAGTTGACTGCTTAACATGGTCAATATCTTCGAGAAAGTCAGCTCGTAGTGCTGATTTCAGCAAGCTTTTTTTACTGAGACGAATGTCTGGCGGACGTTTCTCCAGTTCGGCTATCGGCTCATAATCTTGAATATACCATGCTCTGAGCGCAATAATTGACATAAGGCGCTATTTTAAATTTCTTCACTGTTTCATGTCGTCATTAGTTTACACCCAACTGTACCCAGTTAAACAACAACACCCAAACTTCTACTAGCTTTAATGATTTCCTCCTCTTGGTTAATCTATCTAGGGATGTAATCAGTTAAGTTACTTACAACAAGTAATCAAAACTGCCTACAGCGCCCCCTGATTTTCACTATTTGAGGAAATATCAGCTTTCGCGTTGGGTGTTGTGGGGTTTGGACGAGACAGACATAAATTAAACAGCGTTTTTACCTCTTGTTATATTACACATCTAGCTGTTGCATCTGCCAGGGAAGCTTTGTAGCTTCAATTACTAGATTAGCACTGCAACAATAAGGTTAGAGATTTTTGCAAACAAACTTTACTTTTAACTTTTGCTATTTTTGTCTTAATAATTTGACATATTCGGTGAGTAAATGCTCATAAATTATTTTCATTTGGAAAAGAATTGATAGGGCTAAAACGCTTCATCGGGATTTCAATTAAAAATTCTGTGCCTTTGCCTATTTCGGAAATACATTCCATTGAGCCGCCATGTTTATCCACAATAATCTGATAACTAATTGCTAATCCTAGTCCCGTACCTTTACCCACTGACTTGGTTGTGAAAAATGGATCAAAAATGCGCTTTTGCACCTCTTCATTCATTCCCAAACCGTTATCAGCAATCCGCAGTAACAATCGTGATTTATCTTCAGCAACTTGAGTAGAAATCCAAATTGTCGGTTGAGAAATATCATTCCCTCCTTTGCTCATCATTCTGGATTTTTCTAAAGCATCAATAGCATTGCTGAGAACATTCATAAATACCTGATTCATTTGACCAGCAAAACATTCTATTTTTGGCAAGGGGGCATAATCTTTAACAACTTCAATGGGAGTCAGATTGGCACTTGCTTTTAGCCGATGCTGTAAAATTAATAAAGTATTCTCAATGCCTTCATGGATGTCAACAGGCTTATTTTCAGCTTCATCTAAACGAGAAAAATTGCGTAGTGATAACACTATTGAACGGATGCGATCTGTACCAATTTGCATGGAAGATATAGTTTTTGGTAAATCTTCTACCAAAAATTCTAAATCAATCACTTCCATTAATGAGTGAATTTGCTCGTCGGGGTGAGGATAGTGTAACTTGTAAAGATTTAATAGCTCTAGTAGTTGTTGAATATAGTTATTAGCGTGGGATAGATTGCCGTAGATAAAGTTAACTGGGTTGTTAATTTCGTGGGCTACACCTGCTACTAACTGCCCTAAACTGGACATTTTTTCAGTTTGAATCAATTTTGCCTGGGTTTCTTGCAGTTCATACAAGGCTTGTTCTAATTGTGCAGCTTTGGCCTTGGCTTGGATTTCAGAATTACAGCTTTGTTCGTAGAGTTGGGCTTGTTGAATGGCGATCGCCGCTTGATCTGCTAGCTGTTGCAGTAAATCAATTTCTGCATCTTGCCAATTTCTCGGAGAATGACATTGATGCACAATTAATAATCCCCAGAGTTGCTGAGTAATCTTAATTGGCACAATTAAATTAGCTTGTACTTGGATATTTTG
>PWQB01000393.1 GCA_003556955.1 Nostocaceae cyanobacterium CSSed10_463m | reverse complement strand
TTCTTTGGCGTAATCACCAACTTGTTTGAGGAACTTTAGCATTTTTAGTGTTTTTCTCTCTCTTTTCAATTTTGGATCTGGGATTTGAGATTAAATCTAAAATCTCAAATCTCAAATTGTTTTATCCACCAAAGGCGAAGGGAAAGGCAAGTTTCAGTGCTGCGGTTACTAGCAGGTTCACCAAAGCCAGTGGTAACAAAAACTTCCATCCTAAATCTAGCAATTGGTCAATCCGCACCCGTGGCACTGTCCAACGCAATAAGATGGCAATAAACACTAGCAAATAGGCTTTGATTAGGGTCATGACTATACCCAAAGAAGCTGTTGCTACCTGCAAGACGGGATTAAACTCACTGACTCCTAGCCAATTAGCTATGACGTTAACTGGAATGGGGAAGTCCCAACCACCCAGGTATAAAACTGCTACCAGTAGAGCAGAAAGCACTAGGTTGACGTAGGAACTGAGGTAAAACAGCGCGAATTTCATCCCAGAATATTCGGTCTGATAACCTGCGACGATTTCTTCTTCCGCTTCGGGTAAGTCAAAGGGTAAGCGTTCGCATTCAGCCAGGGCTGCTATCCAAAAAATTAGGAACCCTACTGGTTGCCGCCAAATGTTCCAGCCGAGAATACCATAGCCAGATTGCTGGTTAACAATATCAATGGTGCTGAGACTGTTAGACATCATGACGACGGCTAAAACGCTCAACGATAGGGGAATTTCGTAGCTAATTGATTGAGCAGCAGCCCGCAAGCCACCTATGAGGGAATACTTGTTATTTGATGCGTAACCCGCCATCAACAACCCAATGGGAGCAATGCTAGAAAACGCAATCCATAAGAAGATACCCATGCCCACATTTGTAATCACAATATTTTGTCCAAATGGAACAATTAAATAGGACAAAAATACTGGCAATACTACTAAAATGGGGCCGATAGTAAATAGCCAAGGATCAGCTTTAGCTGGTACGATATCCTCTTTAAATACCAGCTTCAGACCATCGGCTACGGGAGCTAGTAAGCCAAAAGGACCAATAAATTCTGGCCCAATACGCTGCTGTACAGATGCCGAAATCTTCCGTTCTAACCAAACACAGACTAGTACCCCCACTGTTGCGCCAATGAGCATCAGTATCATTGGCAAGGGCATCCATAAGACTTTGGCTGTCCCGGCTGGTAGGCCTAAATCCATCACGGATTGAATAAATGTTCCTTGGAGGTCAATTCCTGAGTTCATGTTTCTGCTCTTTAAGTCAACTGAAGTATGAAGTGTGAAATTATCAAGTATAAATTTCCAACCTTCATCCTTCATCCTTTGATGTTGTGATGAAGACGCTTGATTGTTCGCTGGTGTGGCGTAGTCATCAATTCCCATGCCTAGTATATCGTCCCATAGGTTTCAGCCCTTGCAGCTATACAAGAAGTTCTACTTATGGTCAGCATTGGGATTTGTTTTGCCTGGCCGCAGAAGCAGGGGCAAGGGGGCTTTCTCGGAGGAGGAGCCAGCCCTTAGCCCTTGCTGTGGAGCGAACGCGAGTGCGTCTCGTAGAGAAGCGGAACATGGGTATCAAGCCCCGTTTTTCTAGAACGCTTGATCTGGGGCAGAATTCTCCCCTGCTCCCTGCTCCCTGCTCCCCTGCTCCTTGCTCCCCTGCTCCTTGCTCCCCTGCCTCCGGCGACTACCCATGACAAAGCCTCCGCCGACTTGGTGGCAAAGGTTATCTACTTAATCACTGGGGATGATTGTGACTAACAATCAAACTGCCAGTTAACGTTGGTCGATGGGGAGATAATTCACCTCATGCTTACCGTTGTAAATTTGGGTAGGTCGGAATATGCGGTTTTCTGCGAGTTGTTCTTTCCAGTGCGCTAGCCAACCTGCAACACGGGCGATCGCAAATATTGGTGTAAATAGGTCTGTGGGAATCCCCATTTTCCTATACACTAAACCGGAGTAAAAGTCAACATTAGGATAGATCCCTTTGCCAGCCAGTTTTTCTGCCACTACCCTTTCCATTTCTAGGGCAATGTCATAGTACTTATCATTCCCAAATTTGGCAAACAGTTGCTCGGCCAGGTTCTGTAGGACTGTAGCTCGTGGATCTTTGACTTTATAGACACGATGTCCGAAGCCCATGATCTTGGCTTTGCGTTGCAGCCGATCTTCTACGTAGGAACGCACATTTTCCACTGTGCCAATTTCTTCTAACATCTGAATCACTTCTTCATTGGCTCCACCGTGCAGGGGACCGCCTAAAGTGCCGACAGCACTAGCAACTACGGCATAAGGGTCAGTCAAGGTGGAAGCCGTTACCCTCGCACTGAAGGTAGAGGCATTCATCGTATGCTCGACATGAAGAATTAAGCAGATGTCGAAAATTTTGGCCGCTAAAGGATCTGGTTCTTTCTCGTTGAGCATATAGAGAAAGTTGGCGGCATAGTCTAAGTCATCACGAGGCTTTACGGGGTCGTTGCCTTTTCGCATTAACTGGAATGCCGCTACCATTGTGGGAATAGTCGCTAACAGGCGCACCACGGCATCCCGAATGTAGGCAGGATTATGTAAGTCCCGGCGGGAATAAAACAAGCCTAAAGCCGCAGCTGAGGCTTGTAGAGCGTCCATCGGGTGACCGCTTTCTGGAAAGCATTTCATCATATCCCGAATCCGGTATTTGATCCGCCTGTGGTAACGAACCTCATGCTCAAACGATTCCAATTCTTCTTTACTTGGCAGTTCACCCCAGATTAAGAGATAAGCAGTTTCCAGAAATGAACTTTTTTCTGCTAGTTCCTCAATCCGGATGCCACGATATTCTAGAATTCCCTTTTGCCCATCAACATGACTAATACTCGATTGGGCAGCAGGAATGCCTTCTAAACCAGGCTTGTATTCGCACACCATCATGGCAACACCATTTGCTTGTTGAAATATCTGATTGTGCAAGGCACACGCTAACTTACCAGAAATTCTTGTCGCTATAACAGTAGCCGATGTCACAACACTTTTTGCAAAAATGTTGAAAAGCTGTTATAGCAGGTACTTGGGCGGTGTCAACCAAAACATTTGACTACTACCCAGAGGTGAACCTATTTCTGGTAGTTTTATCCCGATCATACCTGCTTTTTTCAAGACTAAACTGTTTTTGACTTCTCCCCAAAGCAGAATTTCTGCCCAATTGCTCAAATCAGGTTCATGTCCCACCAAGGCAATTTGGGTGTTTGCTGCATAATTTTTAGGTTCTAACCAGTATTTTAGCCAACTGGATATATGACCATTAGGAGCAAGATGTGTTGATTCTTCCTTTATGGTACTCAGTCCGGCTGCTACCAAGATTTCAGCCGTTTGACGCGCGCGTACTAAGGGACTGGTGAGAATTACCTCAAATTGCAAACCCAATTTTTTTATCTTCTGGGCAACTTTTTCGGTTTTTTCTCGTCCTTCTTTAGTAAGCGATCGCTCTTCATCTTTTTTAATGTCTGGTTGCTTCTCTTCAGCTATACCATGACGAATTAAGTATAATTCCATATTTTAGTTCAAAAGTTGCTACCAAGGAATTGATTTTTTTAGTTCACAGATTAATTCACCAGTAGGGGTCTAATATTGCTCATACGTGTCAACTTAAGATTAAATCGGCGGTTAAAAACCGCATCTACACAGGCAAAACCCACCTCCGTGGGTTTCAGATCCTCGATTTTTCCTGAGTCCGCGCAGGCGGACTTTGTTTGTGTAGCCGCGACTTCCAGTCGCCGGGGCTTAAGTTGACAC
>PWQB01000797.1 GCA_003556955.1 Nostocaceae cyanobacterium CSSed10_463m | reverse complement strand
TCTATAAAAGCAAATCCTTTTAACTCACGTTTCGTTCTTACCCAGCCTTGAACCACGAGAGAATCATCAGGGTCACCACTCCGCAATACTTCAGCAATTCGTCGGTTTAACATATTATATAAATGGTATTTTGTCAAGTCAGATCAGACAGATATTAAATAATATTAACATTTAACTTAATCCTGCCAAGATTGCGATTATCCAGCACAGGACTTTAATATCCAGCCTATGATAACGCCCATACCACCAAAGCGGACAGCTTGCCAGAAAGGTTTTTTCAGACTGCGCCAAGAAAATAACTGGCTTTCTAGGTTAATTTCTAGGGCTTCTAACTGCTGTTTAATCTGCTGTAATTCCGCTTTGATTTCTGGTGTCTGGTGTTTATTTTGTTGCAATTCGTGACGATGCTGTTGCCATTCTGCCTTTTTTTGGCGATCGCTCTGCACTTGATTGTAACGTTCCTTTAAGGCGACAAGCGATCGCTCCACATCCTCTAATTCTTGCTCAAAATCCGGTTCCTGATTTGACCCTGACGGCTGTGATTGTTTAGGCGGCTTCATTTTCAGGTAGTAAACTATGAGTGAAGTACCCCAACTTGCCTTTGGCTGAACTTGGGGCTTCCAAACTTCAGCTAGCACAAGGACGGTCTTATTCGTCTTTGGAGTTTCCCGTATCATCCGCCGTTGCCACGTTGGGAACAAGTTCGGGACTAAACCCGATGATGGTCTTACACAGCTTCCACAGGCAGTCGCCCGTCTCCCACAGGCGATAAATTTTCATTGTGCCGTTTGGTTTTCACGGACTATGGCTGGAGTACCAACCAAGGTAATACCATAAGGTATCTTGCACTCTTGTTTTTTGGATGCCTTTAGCAAACGGTGGGCGAGTTCGTCAACGTGCAAGGACTACTTCTCTAAACACCTAGCTAGCAGTCAACAGCCCATGCCTTACCATGTAGACCTATGTTAGTTAGTTATATAATAACTTCACAGGTTGCCAAATACAAAAAATGTCTATCCATACCCGACCTACTTCTTTGAGGAAGGGGAATTCCGCCGTTATAATTAAATGCTAATCAATAGTCAAAATTCTAACTTTTCTTATAAAGACGCGATTTATTGCGTATCTATCCATTACTCACCAATTAAAATCATGTCTCAACCTACCCAGCTTCCTAAAACCAGTCCACTGAATGAAGTTAGCACATTAGAACTAGCTCAAGCCCTGATGGAAAGGCTCAGTATATCACCTAACGATTGGCATCGCCTCAAGTCTAACCGCAATGCTCGCGCTAGTGAACAAGCAGCCGCAGCTGTTTTATATCTGGTTAAAAATCAGCCACAAGAAGCCATAGTTAGATTAGAACAAGCCGTTGGCTGGTTAGATAAATCAATTTCCGCCCCTCCCTGTGAAAGTCATGGGAATAAGGGATGAAGCAGGGGGGAAAGGAATTTCTCAATCCAAATTCCCCGTAGGGGCGGGTTTAGAAATATCGTCATTACTCTTGAATGATATCTGTTAACCCGCCCTTACCCGCTCAAAATTCTCCGTAGGGGCGGGTTTAGAAATATCCTCGTTACTCTTGAATGATATCTGAGAACCCGCCCCTACAATCTCCCAGTTCCCGGTTCCGCACAGTATAAATAAACCAACCATTCTCAGTCCATCAAAAGCCTATAGATTAAGTTTTTTGACTTTTGACTTTTGACTTTTGACTTCCGCCCTGCGGCCTTAGCGTCTCAAAGACAAACGGGGGCGATTTTGCATTTCTTTACAAAGCCTCAATTCTGTACCTTTACGATTCCACTCTACTTGATCAAAAATTTGGTGCAGAAGACATAAGCCCCGACCATTTTCTGACTCATCAGGTGGTAAATAATCTGTTGGGTCTTCATCATTCGCAGACGCAGGAACAAAGCCTTCTCCTTGGTCTGATATTACCCACCAATACTGATTATCTATTAAGGAAAACCGGACTAAAACTGTTTTACTAGGATCAAGATTATTACCATGTTTGGCTGCATTAACTAAAGCCTCTTGGAGTCCTAGCCTTAGTTCTGCTTGTAGTTTGGCGGGAATTTCCGCCAACAGTAAATCTAAAATTGGGCATAGATAGAGAGTTGAGGCGAAACTAATTTTGCCCCAATTACGTCCAACTGGACGGAGGGAAATGGTAATCACTAGAGAAACCCCGTAGCTTTCAGTTAGCTAGACATCAGTTTGCTATTACAGGCACCCTGATAGAAATGGAGGTGGTCATGCTGCCTTCAAACTTGCGTCTTGAGATACTAAATTTTGAAAATGCTAGGGAGCATTCACTCTATTTATAAGATGAGATTGCTGATACATAAAACGGCTATAAAAAAACTGGTAATGCATTTAGTGAGCAGCTAAAAGCATTGTAATTTTTGCTAAGAGTCAGAGGTAGATTGGTAAATTGCCGATTTTTGCTTTAGACAATCTTATTCATGTGGTTAGAGTTGATGCAACTTTAATCTTTGTCACAAAATCGTTTTTATTTTGAGGTTAATTTAATTTTAGCATTCTTAGTATGCACTAGACGACGAATTTCAATTTTGAATTTTTTGCAAAGACTCAGAACTCTTATCCAAATGCGATCGCACCAAAAAGGTGACAGATTCCACATGGGCTGTTTGAGGAAAGAAATCAGCAGGTTGCACCCGTGTAATGCTATATTGCCCATCTTCGCACAACAATTTCAAGTCGCGGGCAAGAGTTCTTACTTTACAACTGACGTAAACGATGCGTGAAGGTTTCGATAGCAATAAAGAATCGATCACCGCGCGATCGCATCCTTTGCGGGGCGGGTCAAGTAACACTACATCTGGTATGATTCCCATTTCCGGCAGTAATTTCTCTACTGCGCCTACTTGGAATGTGACATTACTAATGTTATTGTGCTGGGCGTTGAAAATTGCCTGCTGTACAGCTTCAGGTTGTAATTCTATGCCTATAGCTTGGCGGACTTGTTTGGCTAAAGGCAATGTTAAAGTCCCAATACCACAATATGCATCAACTAGCAACTCTTGTCCTTGAAGATTGAGTTCTGACTGAATTACTTGTAATAGTTCCTCTGCTGTTTCTGTATAAACCTGGAAAAAGGTATCTGGAAGGATTTGAAATTCTAAATCAGCAAATTTTTCTCGCAGATAGGGAACGCCAGCAATACAACGAGTTTGAGAACCAAAAATGGCATTTGTGCGATCGCTATTTCTATTTAAAGACACACCCATCAATTGAGGATAGCGCTTTAACCATTCCTGTGCTTGGGTTTCAATACCTGGTAAATGCCAATCCTTGACGACCAAAGTTAACAACATTTCCCCAGTTCGCCGTCCAATGCGTAAACCCAGATGGCGGATTTGTCCTTGGTGTTTACGTTCATCGTAAATTCGCCAACCGCGCTGTTGGATGTCTTGTTTGACTTCAGCCAGTAAAGGATTTAAGCGTGAATCTTGGACAGGACATTGATTTAAATTGACTAATTGATGGCTACCTTTTTGATAGTAACCAGCCTGTACTTGACCTGTGGCGGAAATTCCCAGAGGATAAGTAGATTTATTACGATAGCCCAAAGGTGCAGATGTAGTCAGCACGGAATCGACTGGGGGATTGACAAAACCGCCAATACGTTGTAAAGCTTGAATAACTTGATTATGCTTTGCTAAAAGCTGATAATTATAATCAATATGTTGCCACTGACAACCACCACACTTATCAGCGACAATGCAACTAGGTCGCACCCGATG
>PWQB01000822.1 GCA_003556955.1 Nostocaceae cyanobacterium CSSed10_463m | reverse complement strand
TGTGTTCTGCTTGGAACACAATCATGAAGTTGAAGGTGCCGGAGATACCCAAAGGCATACCGTCAGAGAATGAACCTTGACCAATTGGGTAGATTAAGAATACTGCTGTAGCAGATGCCAAAGGCGCAGAGTAAGCTACACAGATCCAAGGACGCATACCCAAGCGGTAAGATAGTTCCCACTGACGACCTAAGTAGCAAGCGCAACCGATCAAGAAGTGGAAAATTACCAATTGGTAAGGACCGCCGTTGTACAACCACTCATCTAAGGAAGCTGCTTCCCAGATTGGGTAGAAGTGCAAGCCGATAGCGTTAGAAGAAGGAACAACTGCACCTGAGATGATGTTGTTTCCGTAAATCAAGGAACCAGCTACGGGTTCGCGGATACCGTCGATGTCTACGGGAGGAGCAGCTACGAATGCGATGATGAAGCAGGTGGTAGCAGCTAGTAGGGTTGGGATCATGAGAACCCCAAACCAACCGATGTAAATCCGGTTGTCGGTGCTGGTGATCCACTCGCAGAAGCGATCCCATACGTTAGCGCTTTGGCGCTGTTGTAAGGTAGTGGTCATATTTTTATAATTGCTTTTCGTGTTTACGAATTAAGTAGGTAAACTTGCCTACTTGAATACTACCTTAGAGGATAAGTTTTGTTTTGTAAAGGGATTTTAATAATTTTTTACTTATACAACTGATTAGTTTTTGTAATGAATCGCATCTCAAGACACGATTCATTCAGGTTTGAACTAACCTGGAGGCCAGTCCATCTGCCGTCCTCCCAGGATATGTAAATGTAAATGGTAGACACTTTGACCGCCATCAGCACCATTATTAATCACAACGCGATAACCGTTGTTTAATCCCGCTTCTGCGGCTACACGTTGAGCAGTTAATAACAGATGTCCTAAAAGAGCTTGGTCTTGGGATTCAGCATCAGCTAATTTGACAATGGGTTTTTTGGGAATGACGAGGATATGAACTGGGGCTTGGGGGTTAACGTCTTTGAATGCTAGGGCTAAGTCATCCTCATAAACAATATCTACCGGAATTTCTCGGCGAATAATTTTGCTGAAAATTGTATCTGTGGTTTCACTCATCAGGATTTACCTATACATCTGTTAGAGATTTTAGGCGATCGCCTGGCGTTATTTTTCGATGATGTTATTCTGTTAACCAACTGAAAAGTTTACCCACAGTCAGATTGAAGGACTCAGCAAAGGGTGGGACAGGTAAGCGATCGCTTTCTAATTCAAAAACTGCAAGGGTGCGATTAGCAAAATACGCAAATACCACTTCTTCTTCTGGATCAATCAACCAGCCCATCTGAGTCCCGTGGTTGAGACAGTGGAGAATGTTACGGACGACTTTGGTTTGACTTTGGTCAGGGGAAAGGATTTCAATTGTCCAGTCTGGTGCAATTGCGAAGGTGTTGGATACTTTACCGTTATTGTTGCGGGGGATGTGTTCCCATGTGAAAACTGCGATATCAGGAACAATGGATCTACCCCCAAAGGTACAGCGTAGTTCTGAATAAGCACGGGCGATATGCTGGGGTTTCAGCGTTAGATTGATATCCGCACCAAGGTCAACTTGAAGGGTGCTGTGCTTTCCTTGGGCGATATGTTTTTGAATAATCTGACCGTCTATAAATTCGCTAGCCGGTTTGGTTTCCGGTTGTTGGAGAAATTCTTCTAGGGTTAAGGGTTTGGTGGGGGTTTGAACCATAATTCACCTGCATCTCTAGGAATTATTATTTTAGCTATCAGAAATATGGATTTGTATCACGCAGAGGCGCAGAGTCGCAGAGAGGAGGAGGTGTAATTGTCTCTGTGGTTTCACCCATGCCAATTTACCTACTCATCTGCTAGAGATTTTAAAGGGTTACTTTTACTATATATAGAAGAAATGCTTGCTAGAGTCTGGAGTGCATCTATTGTGGGCATCGATGCCGTGAAAGTCGGTGTTGAAGTCGATATTTCAGGGGGTTTACCGGGAATTGTGGTGTTGGGTCTTCCAGATTCGGCGGTGCAAGAATCTAAGGAGTGGGTAAAAGCGACGCTGAAAAATGCTGGTTTCGCCTTCCCTATGCGGAAAATTGTGATTAACCTGACTCCGGCTGATTTACGCAAGGAAGGGCCATGTTTCGATTTACCCATTAGTGTGGGGATTTTGGCGGCTTCTGAGCAAGTTAGTGCTGATTTGTTGGGAGATTATCTTTTCTTGGGTGAAGTCTCTTTAGATGGTAGTTTACGTCCTGTGGCTGGGGTTTTACCTATTGCGGCTACAGCCCAAAAAATGGGAATTGCAGGTTTAGTTGTTCCCGTAGATAATGCTCAAGAAGCTTCGGTAGTTGAAGGATTGGCGGTTTATGGTTGCAAAAATATCGCTGATGTGGTGGATTTGTTGAATAATCCAGGGCGTTACAAACCTGTACAGCCAGATAATTCACAACCGTTACCTAAAACTGCTTATCCTGGCGCAGACTTAAAAGATGTCAAAGGCCAAGCTCATGCGCGTCGGGCTTTGGAAATTGCAGCAGCTGGCGGTCATAATTTAATTTTCGTCGGACCTCCAGGAAGTGGGAAAACGATGTTAGCTCGACGTTTACCGGGAATTTTACCACCTTTGGAGTTTGCCGAATCTTTAGAAGTAACTCGGATTCACTCGGTGGCTGGGTTGTTGAAAAATCGCGGTTCCTTAGTACGCGATCGCCCTTTTCGCAGTCCTCACCATTCAGCATCAGGCCCTTCTCTAGTTGGTGGTGGTAGCTTTCCCCGTCCTGGGGAAATTTCTTTATCTCACCAAGGAATTTTATTTTTGGATGAGTTAACTGAGTTTAAGCGGGATGTTTTAGAATTTCTCCGCCAACCTTTAGAAGATGGTTATGTGACCATTTCTCGTACTAGACAATCGGTGATGTTTCCGGCGCAATTTACTTTAGTCGCCAGTACAAATCCCTGTCCTTGCGGTTACTATGGCGATACTATTCAACAGTGTACCTGTTCACCCAGACAACGAGAGAATTATTGGGCAAAGCTTTCAGGGCCTTTGATGGATCGCATTGATTTACAAGTTGCGGTGAATCGTTTAAAACCAGAGGAAATTACCCAACAACCCACGGGAGAAGCTTCAACTTCGGTTTTGGAGAGAGTTACAAAAGCACGCGATCGCGCCGTTAAACGTTTTCAAGGAGAACCAAATCTGCGTTGCAATGCTCAAATGCAAAGCCATCATCTTCAGAAATGGTGCAAGTTAGATGATACTAGCCGCAGTTTATTAGAAGCAGCAATTAGAAAATTAGGCTTATCTGCTAGGGCGAGCGATCGCATTCTCAAAGTCGGGCGGACTATTGCAGATTTAGCCGGGGAAGATGAATTAAAAGCCAATCATATAGCTGAAGCGATTCAATACCGTACTATCGATAGAATGCAATAATATATCAAAATCTGGTTTGATTTATGAAAAAATAAGTATTTTAGGGTGCGTTAGGATGAAATACGTATAGCGGTATGCACTTGAATGAAGTACATCATAACCCTCTCCTCGCTTGCGGTGAACCAGCGCTGTAGGCGGGTTTCCCACCGTAGGCGACTGGTGAACCCGAAGGGGGAGGGGGTTGGGGGTGGGGTTCTTGTACCTCCTAACACCGGGAAGTGCTGTAAACTAGGCAAGAGTCAAGAAACCAGTTTTAACCAAGTAAGAAGTGTAAGTCATCAGTAATTGAGAATCAATTGGAGGACAAACAATAGAACTACCCGCAAGAGCTTTCAGCG
>PWQB01000365.1 GCA_003556955.1 Nostocaceae cyanobacterium CSSed10_463m | reverse complement strand
TAGAAGCCGGGGAAAAATTGGGATTTCTCCCCGTAGATTTACAGCAGAAAGTGAACCCCTATCTCCGCCCACTTTACGATGCGATCTATGAATTTATTGACCCCGAAAAAGTCCCCAGTTTAATGGAACGGGGTGTAATTGAAGTTGCGCCACTAGCCTATATGCGAGGACGTACTCTCAATCATGCTTTTGTGATTGTCGATGAAGCCCAAAATACTACACCCGCCCAGATGAAAATGGTGTTAACTCGTTTGGGGTTCCGTTCTCGGATGGTCATTACTGGTGACACCACACAAACAGATTTACCCCTCAGCCAAAAATCAGGGCTAGCAGTAGCCTTACAAGTTCTCAAGAATGTTGAAGGTATTGGCTTTTGCGAATTTACCCAACAAGATGTTGTGCGCCATGCCCTAGTTCAGCGTATTGTCGCCGCTTACGAAAGATACGAAAACTAAGCAAGTGGACTCAGGGATAATTGGATTTGTCTAGTTTTTATATAACAGAAATAATTATGAGTAAGAATTTGAAAGACTTTTTAGAAGCTTGTGGAAATTTAGGAACTTTACGCATTATTGTTACCAGCAGCGCTGCTGTATTAGAAGCTCGTGGCAAAATAGAAAAGCTATTTTATGCCGAATTGCTTAAAGGTAAATATGCCAATATGCACACCGAAGGCTTTGAATTTCACTTTAATATGGATAAAATTACGCAAGTGAAATTTGAAACAGGTGAAGCCAAACGAGGTAATTTTACCACCTATGCGATTCGGTTTTTAGATGAACAAGAAGATGTGGCTTTAAGCTTATTTTTGCAATGGGGTAAACCGGGAGAATATGAACCCGGACAGGTGGAAGCTTGGTTAAATTTAAGGGAACAATATGGAGAAGTTTGGCAACCCATACCGCTAGAAACTTTATAAAATTCATCATGAATATCAGGGCGATTTGGAGTTTGTGCTTAATTCTTTTGTGCCTATGGGGATGGAATGGAACAGCAACAGCCGGAGAATTATCTGAACGCCTAGCAAATTTTCCCCAGTGGGAACAACTCACTTCGGTGCAACGTGCTGAGGGTGATTTAATTTATCCTGACTGGTTTGCTGGTTCATGGAAAGTTACCAGTACATTAGTCGATTTGGTTGCACCTTTAGCACCAGATATCGTCACCCCTGGATTTGAATCAAATCGCCAACAACTTGATCAGCCTGTAAGTTTTTTAGTACGTTTTATTCGGGATAAACCGCCCATTAGTAGGTTAAAACTAATTCCTAAAATTGTGAATCAATCCTCAATTTTAGTCGCAGATAGAGCTTTTAATAGTTTGAATTTAGCAAAAGCTTATTTAGGGGACGAAGCTGTATTATCAGTCAAAGTTGATCCAGATTCACCTAATCAACAAATTACCCTTTTGCGTGGTGAGCGTCAATTAGTTTCCATTGTGACTGCACGTGCTACTGAAACTACTTCTAATAATACATTCATCACTTCTGAAGTATTTCAACAACTATTTAAAGGCGGTTCACGCCCCTATTTCAATACAGTAGAATCTACTACAGCTTACAAAAAGCTTTCTACATCTGAACCGGAAATTATAGCAGATCAAGTGACTGCTGTTTATCTTTCACCTCAAGACCCAGATTATTTTACCGCAGCTTCTCGTCCTGTGGCTCTTTATCGCTATCGCTTGGAATTTTTCCCTATTCCTCAAGATTGATTGTTTTGCCAGTACTTGACTACCATGTATTACGTATGTAGTATATATATTCCAAGCTCCGTTCTCGCTCTTGGATGGTGTGCATCATGGCCAAATTTAGAGATATTCTCAATTATTTTCATTCAGACTGGAAGCTGAGTATTTTCAGTATTGCGGTATCTAGCGTTTACGAAATTATTGATTTAGTTGTTCCTTATGCCATTGGGCAGATTTTAAATATTTTATCCAATCAGCCATTGGATAGACCATTGCAAAATGCGATCGCTACCATAGGAAAAATCATCAATTACCCAGTTAATCCCACTCTATCATTAGGTGTGTTACTGGGGTTAATTTTTTTAGTCACCGTAGTCAAAGCGCCTACACAGCCTTGGCTGACAGTTTGGTTTCATTGGGATATACCCTTAAGGGCGCGTCGAGATCAAACCCAAGCAGCCATAGCTAAAATTCTCACTCTCCCCCTGGAATTTTATGATGAAAATAACCCCGGACGTATTTCTGGGCGAGTAGCTAGAGGCTTGGCTAATCATACTTGGACATATCCCGAAATTGCTGGACAATTAATTCCTAAACTGTTTCGTGTCCTGGGGATTTTTGGATTTATTTTATTAATTGAATGGCGAATTGCGGTTTTATATCTGATTTCTTTTGTATTTATTCTCGCCTTTAGTTTAAAGACTTTGCGGCGAATAATTTGGCACGAAAGTCGCCTGGATAAATATATGGAAGGTACAGAAAGCCGCACCTCAGAATTGATTACTAATATCAAAACAGTCAAAGCATTTGCCACAGAAGCCCAGGAATTAAAGCGACAAAAGCAACGTTTGGATCGAGAGTTAACAGTTGTTGACCATCGGATACACAAGGGTTATGTCAAGCTGGTAACTTGGCAAAAAGTAGTAATTCAGTTTTGTGTTTTTTCAATCTTAGGTTTAACCTTAGCTGCAACGGTAGGGGGAAGAATTACTCTCGGTCATTTTGTCATGACTTTAACTCTTTCTAGTATGGCTTATGCTGAGTTGGAACCTATTAGCACACTAGCAGAAGTTTTTGCCCGGCGCTATTCTTCGATGTTACGTTTTCACGAATTTTTGCAAGCACCAATTGCTCCTGATGCAGTTGGTATTTTAGACGAGACAAACCAAGGGGAATCACCTTATAAATTCACGGGAAAAATTGAGTTATCACACGTTAGTTTTGGATATGATGACAGTCGGCAAGTTTTACAAGATATCAATTTATTGATTGAACCATATCAAACTGTGGCGTTAGTGGGGCGTTCTGGTTCTGGTAAGTCTACTTTAGTCAAATTACTGCTGCGGTATTTTGAACCTCAAGCAGGTCAGATTTCCATTGATGGTCAAGATATTCGCACTTTGGATGTAGCTAAGTATAGGCGCAGACTAGCGATCGTTCACCAAGAAGTTGACGTTTTTAACGGTACTGTTTTGGATAACCTCACCTACGGTAGACCAAATGCGACCTTAGAACAGGTTAAGGAAGCCTGTAGAATTGCCAGAGTTGATGAAGTGATGGAACACCTACCTCAAGGTTATTACACTGTTGTGGGGGAACGTGGTGTGAGGTTATCGGGAGGACAAAGACAGCGCTTAGGAATTGCGAGGGCGTTGTTAGTGCAGCCAGATGTACTGATTTTTGATGAGGCTACCTCTAGCTTAGATTACGAGTCTGAGCGGGCTATTCAATTAGCCATGCGCTCGATTCAGGGAACTTGCACCACAATTGTGATTGCCCACCGTCTGAGTACAGTCCGGGAAGCCGATAAAATAGTGGTTCTAGATCAGGGTAGGATTGCTGAAATAGGTAGCCACGATGAACTATTGCGTCACCAGGGCATTTATCGCCGCTTGCACTCCCTGCAAGAAACTGGAGAATTGCTGAGTTAGTTGTCACAGCAGCAAAAAAGCAGGTTCTAAAATCTTTTTGGAAAAACCCTTGCAATTTCTAAAACTTGGTGCTAACGTTAGTAATCGTGAGACAAATGGGTCGGTGTCCGAGTGGTTAATGGAGACGGACTGTAAATCCGTTGGCTAGCGCCTACGCTGGTTC
>PWQB01000566.1 GCA_003556955.1 Nostocaceae cyanobacterium CSSed10_463m | reverse complement strand
CTTAATTTAGTTTATGCCGATCGCCTCAATAGTACCCAGTTAATTTACAGTCACAATCAAGCCCCCCTGAAGGTACAACGGCCTTTTTATCCAGAGGGTGCAAAGATTTGTCATAGTGTCATGTTACACACGGCTGGGGGTGTGGTGGGAGGCGATCGCCTATCCTCTAATATCCATCTCCAAGCCAATGCACAAGCTTTAATTACTACAGCCACAGCCAGTAAAATATACGGTACTAACGGACTACAAGCCAGGCAAAATATTGATATCCAAGTTGATGCTGGTGCTTGTTTAGAATGGCTACCCCAAGAAACAATTGTCTTTAATGGGGCAATTTATCGCCAAGATTTACGGGTAGAATTAGCACCAGGAGGCTGTTGGCTAGGTTGGGAAATTACCCGATTGGGTCGGACTGCTAGAGGGGAAAAATTTTTACAGGGAGAATGGCGATCGCATACGGAAATTTGGCAAGAAGGCGTACCCTTGTGGATTGATCGCCAATACTTACCGGGTAGCGAAGCAGTTTTTCACAGTCCTCACGGCTTGGCTGGACAACCAATTGCAGGTAGTCTGGTTTGGGTGGGAAGTGATATTTCTGCCGAATTTTTAGCAAAAGCACGGAGTTTATGGGATGGTTCTGGGGAAGTGGGTATGACTCGGTTACAAAATGGATTTTTGTGTCGATATCGTGGTGCTTCTACCTCTGAGGTGAGAAACTGGTTTACGGTTGTCTGGGAGTTGCTGCGAGGGGATTTTTTACATCGTGGTGGCTGTGTACCCAGAGTATGGCAGGTTTGAACCACAGAGGCGCAGAGAACACAGAGGAAGAGAATAATGCAATTGACACCGCAGGAAAAAGATAAGTTATTGATTTTTACGGCGGCTTTGGTGGCTGAGAGGCGTAAAAATAGGGGTTTGAAGTTGAATTATCCAGAGGCTGTAGCCTATATTTCGGCGGCGATTTTGGAAGGTGCGAGAGATGGACAAACTGTCGCCGAATTGATGAGTTATGGGACTACTCTGTTATCACGAGATGATGTGATGGAAGGTATACCGGAAATGGTGCATGAGGTGCAGGTGGAAGCAACTTTTCCTGATGGGACTAAGTTGGTAACTGTGCATAATCCAATTAGATAATTATTACAAAAAGGTAAAAATATGATTCCAGGAGAAATTATTACGCCAGATGGTGAAATTGAGTTAAATGCTGGTCGTTCTGTTATTAAGTTACTGGTGGGAAATACAGGCGATCGCCCGATTCAAGTTGGTTCACATTTTCATTTTTATGAGGTGAATGCAGCATTGAGTTTTGATAGAGAACAAGCGCGGGGAATGCGTCTTGATATTCCTGCGGGAACAGCCGTGAGGTTTGAACCGGGGGATGAGAAGGAGGTGAGTTTAGTGGGTTTGGTGGGGAGTCGTGAAGTTTATGGTTTTAATGGGAGGGTGAATGGGAAGATTTAAACGCAAAGGGGCGCGGAGGTAAGCGCAAAGGTTCGCGGAGTTAGAGGTTGTTGGCTATGCGTTTGATTCCTTCTTTGAGGTGGAGGACGTTAAAGTTGAGGAGGAGACCGAGTTTACATTTGGTGAGTTTGAGGTAGGTTAAGAGTTGGACTGAGTGAATCGGTTGGAGAGATTCTACAGATTTGACTTCGATGATTACTTTATCTTCTACTATTAAATCCAATCGATAACTGCAATCCAATTCCACCTTTTCATACACAAGGGGTAATGGAACTTGCTTCCTGACATTAAACCTCTTCCTCAACTCATAACACAAACACTCCTCATAAGCTGACTCCAACAAACCCGGCCCCAACGCCGTATGTACCCGCATTCCACAACCAATAATCGCCCCACTCAAATCATTCTCATCCATACTCCGCGTACCTTTGCGCTTACCTTAGCGAACCTTTGCGTTTAAATCTTATCATTATCATGCCTTACAGAATCTCTCGTCAAGCCTACGCAGAAACCTACGGTCCCACAGTAGGCGATCGCATCCGATTAGCAGACACAGAATTATTTATCGAAGTAGAACAAGACTTCACAACCTACGGCGACGAAGTGAAATTTGGTGGCGGTAAAGTCATCAGAGATGGAATGGGACAATCCCCCATATCTAACGCCGATGGCGCAGTAGATTTAGTCATTACCAACGCCTTAATTCTCGATTGGTGGGGTGTTGTCAAAGCCGATATTGGCATTAAAGACGGTAAAATTTTCAAAATTGGGAAAGCTGGAAATCCCTATATTCAAGACAATATAGATATTATTATTGGCCCTGGTACAGAAGCTTTAGCAGGGGAAGGAATGATTCTCACTGCTGGCGGTATTGATAGCCATATTCATTTTATTTGTCCCCAACAGATTGAAGTGGCGATCGCCTCTGGAATTACTACCATGATTGGCGGTGGTACTGGTCCCGCTACGGGAACAAACGCCACCACCTGTACCCCTGGCCCCTGGAATATGTACCGGATGTTACAAGCGGCTGATGCTTTCCCTGTCAACTTAGGATTTATGGGTAAAGGTAACGCCAGTCAACCCCAAGGAATTATCGAACAAGTGCTAGCCGGCGCAATGGGGTTAAAGCTACATGAAGACTGGGGAACTACCCCCGCTACCATTGATACTTGTCTGAGTGTAGCTGATGAGTATGATGTGCAAGTGGCAATTCATACCGATACGTTGAATGAAGCCGGATTTGTGGAAGATACCATAGCAGCATTCAAACATCGGGCTATTCATACTTACCACACCGAAGGCGCAGGGGGCGGACACGCACCAGACATTATTAAAGTTTGCGGACAAGCCAACGTTTTACCATCTTCTACTAATCCCACACGCCCTTACACCGTCAACACCTTAGAAGAACATCTAGATATGTTGATGGTGTGTCATCACCTCGATTCCAGCATTCCCGAAGATGTAGCTTTTGCTGAGTCTCGCATACGCCGGGAAACCATCGCTGCGGAAGATATTTTGCATGACTTAGGCGCATTTAGTATGATAGCTTCTGATTCCCAGGCGATGGGAAGAGTGGGTGAAGTGATAATTCGCACTTGGCAGACATCCCATAAAATGAAGGTACAACGCGGAAGCCTTCCCGGAGATGGACTTGCAGATAATAATCGGGCAAAAAGATATGTTGCTAAATACACAATAAACCCAGCCATTACTCACGGAATTGCCCAATATGTCGGTTCAGTGGAAGCAGGAAAACTAGCAGATTTATGTTTATGGCGACCAGCGTTTTTTGGTGTAAAACCAGAAATAGTCATAAAAGGAGGAATGATTGCTTGGTCACAGATGGGCGATGCTAACGCGAGTATTCCCACACCTCAACCTGTGCATAGCCGACCGATGTTTGGTAGTTTTGCAGGGGCGCGTCACGCCACATCTTTAACCTTTGTTTCCCAAGCTGCATTAGAAAGAGAAATTCCCACGCAGTTAGGATTAAAAAAATCTGCTGTCGCTGTTTCCGGAACACGACAAATCACAAAACGAGATATGAAGCTAAATGATGCTTTACCACATATAGAAGTAGATGCAGAAACCTATCAAGTTAGGGCTGATGGTGAATTACTAACTTGTGAACCCGCAACCGTTTTACCAATGGCGCAAAGATACTTTTTGTTTTAGCTAATGATATCAAGTCCGGTTGAATACTTACGAAACACGAAAACCTGCCAAACTTTTGCTTTATCTCCCCTCCTCGCTTGCCTACGGTGTACACACAAATATTCGCCCAGTGTATGACCAAGCCCCGTTGGGGCGGGGTGTGGGGTGTGGGGTTT
>PWQB01000226.1 GCA_003556955.1 Nostocaceae cyanobacterium CSSed10_463m | reverse complement strand
TGGCTTTTTTCTTAGCTGCACTAAACTTCTTGGATTTCTTGCGGTTAGCACGGTTTAACTGTTTTTCTGACTTACGGTAGAACTGGGGTGAAGGTTCTACATTGCCTTTGTTATCAGCAATGAAGTATTTCAATCCCAAATCAATGCCAACTATTTGGTTTGTGGGTTGTTTTTCCACTCTCACATTAACGTCAACCGCAAATTGAGCATAATACCCGTCAGCACGACGCACCAAACGGACACGCTTAATTTGCTTGATATTGTAGTAATTAAGGTCGTAGGTTCCCTTTAATTTCAGGGTTCCAATACCTTTTTTGTCAGAGAAGGTGATGGCTTTTCTAGTTTCTGAAAGCTTCCATCCAGTTGATTTATATTCAACTGAACGACAATTTTTCTTAAACTTCGGGAAACCCTTTTTACCTTTAACCTTTTTCTTGCAGTTATCGTAAAACCGAGCTATTGCACTCCAGGAACGTTCCGCAGCAGACTGTCTAGCCATTGAATTAAGTTCGTCAGCAAAGGGAAATTCAGCGGCGAGTACCGCACAATATTTATTGAGGTCATACCTACCAATGTTTTTGTGATCCATCCAGTAGCGCAAACACTTATTTTGGATGAACTGGGAAGTACGAATCGCCTCATCAATAGCGCGATACTGCTTGTCTTTACCTTTAAGCTTGAACTCGTAAACAATCATGGTTCGACCAATTGACCACAAATTTATGTTACCATAATTCACATAAGTCAGCTAAATAAATTTAGCGCATTCGCTTATATCCCCCGAATGGAATTGGGGGGTTTTAGGGACTTCCAATTTAAAAAATATCCCATTGCTGAGGTAGGCAGGGGAGCAGGGAGCAGGGAGCAGGGGGGATAAAGAACAAAGATGGTCTGATGAAATGGGGTAATTTATTTTCTGGAAATCCCTTACGCATCACGGCTCATAACCTAGCTGCACGTAAAGCTGCACCAATTAGCCCCACTTGTGGATTGAGAATAATATGTACGGGGATCTCTTCGAGGATGGAACGCATCCTACCTTTTTGGCTGAAATTTAAGAGAAAACTACCGTTTTGCAGCAGGGGTTGAATTTTAGGCGCAATCCCACCAGCAATATATAAACCGCCATAAGGTAATAACTTCAAGGCTAAATTGCCGGCTTCTGCACCGTAAATGTCTACAAATAATTTTAAGGTTTGTACGCACAGGCGATCGCTTCCTTGGAGTCCGGCCGCACCAATAACCGCACCAGGATCTACGCTTTTTTCTTGCTGTCCGGCTTCTTGTTCCCAGGTTCTGACAACTTCAGCGATTTCTGGTGATTCACCCGATATTTTTCTGTCGCGCAAAAATTGATAAATTGCGACAATTCCCTGTCCTGAAACTACCCTTTCTACAGAAACACGCTGGATATCATGTTTATCCAGTAAATATTTCAATAGCTGAAATTCCAACTCGCTGCGGGGGGCAAAATCAGCGTGTCCGCCCTCTGAGGGAAAGACTTGATAGTAGTTACCCTGTTTAATCAAAAATCCTTGTCCTAAGCCAGTCCCAGCCCCAATAATGGCAATTGGTGCTTCTAATTTGTGTTTACCAACTTGCAAAGTCAGCAAATCTTTTTTACTTAACCCAAAAATGCCGTAACCCACAGCCGCAAAGTCATTAATTAGACACATGGAATCAATGCCTAATTCTTGTTTTAAACGGTCAGTATCGAGAAACCAGGTTAAATTTGTCAGCTTGGCTGTATTATCTACCACTGGGCCAGCGATCGCAAAACAAGCTTTTTGTGGTGTCGGCGTATTAGCCTTAGTCAAAAACTGCTGCACTAAAGGGACTAAATCTGGAAAATCCCCACTGCGGTAAGTTTCCTCACAAATAGTCTGTAACTCTAGTGAGTCCGAAGCTTCCACCAACCGCAAAATAGTTTTTGTGCCACCGATATCTCCGGCTAGTAACAAGGTCATAGAATTTTAGATTTTAGATTTTGGATTTTAGATTTTGGATTTTGGTTCAACCCACAGATAAATCTAGTACAAGTTGGTGTAAATCAACAGACCATTCCAAATCAATGAAAAGCCTATTGGATTTTGGATTTTGGATTTTGGTTCAACCCAGCATGGAGCGAGTTATGATTTAAGCAAATCGAATTACTGACTCTATCTCTGTCAGATGGGAAGTATCCCCCTTTAGTTCTAGCAACCATTCATCACTTTGGCGCACTACTTTGACTAAGGAACATAAAGAAGCCTTGACTTCTGTTTTAGCAATGTCTCCTACTAGCCCCATTGCTGCACCTAGTACAGATGCACCATGCCCTACCAGCAAGATATTTTGGGGATGACATTCAGCAGCCAAGCATTTAGCAGTTT
The DNA here is from genome assembly GCA_003556955.1 of Nostocaceae cyanobacterium CSSed10_463m. The sequence goes on along the minus strand of PWQB01000226.1, from coordinate 12,149 downwards.
GTCCAGAACGTTCTTGTACTTGTTCGTGTGTTTCAGGATATTGGGCTGTGATACGTGGTGTATAGGTAGTATCAATTCTGGGGAATAATTCTGCTAAGGCTGAAATTGACAGTCTTTCTGGTGCTTCTGTCATCCAGTCGGGATTTAGCCACTCACTCAAACCTGTCTCTAGTTTAATGGGTAAATCTAAAACTTCTGCAACAGCGTTGGCTGTTTGGACAGTTCGCAGAAATGGGGAAGCGAAAATATGAGCAATTTTTTCTGCTTGCAAGCGTTTCGCTAACTGCTGTGTCTGCACTATCCCATCATCAGACAAGGGTGGATCATATCGTCTTTCGGCGGTGAGAAACCAATCAGGGTTGACGAAATCGAGGCGGTTAGCGTGTCTTGCGATCCAAACTATTTGATTCATGAGATGATTTGATATATTTCCCACAGGCTAAAGCCTTGGGCTACTTTACTATACTCTGATGGCGATCGCTAAAGCCAAGTCTCGCCTGTAAAAAATCCTGGTGTCTAGCTATCTAATTTGACGCATAACATTTGGTTGCCATTCTTCTGAAATTCATAAGCAACTTGTTTGATTTCCGCCGCATATCCCCGTTGTTGTAATTGATTGATGACTGGTTGCAGCCAGGGAGATGGTTCACCAGATAATTGTAATAGTGGGAAAATGCGTACTTCCTTGGCGACTCGGCACATTTCCATAATTGATGCTAAATGAAACTCTGCTGAAAGTTGCTCAGAATAAGTAAATAATAGGTGGGAACACAAAGCTAAATCATATTGATTTGTGGCAAATGGTAATACAGGTAATTCATCTGTTACATAACGCCCTTGATTAATTCCTTGAGGAAAATCTTCTAAAAATTTACCCATTGCCTCCATCCGAATTTCACCCATCATTTCTGGTGACTGAATATTCTGCCAAACATAACATTCTTGATTGGCTTTCACACCTTGGATGACTATTTGATAAGTATCTTGAATGCGTTGAGAAATTTCATCGGCGGTGAATTGATAAACTGGGTCACAAGAAATAACTTTGTAGCCTTGAAGTGTCATTTCTGCATTGAAACTAGCAGGGCCACCAGCACAATCGAGTATATTTAACTTGAGTTCGTCAGGAGTTAAATTAAACATCTGGATATATTCCAGCATTGAACGTCCCCAAGGAATAATGCTTGCTAATTTAAAACCCATTTAGTATCTGCCTCTATAATTTCAACTAGCCAAGGTAAGGTGTATTGTCGCCCAACGCAATGCACCATCAACAATTTAAGCTATGATAGGCGCTAATTTGCCCAAAAATCCAGGAACTAATCTCCTATTTTCTCCCCGAATTGTGCCATAAAGCGGCGGTCAATCCAATCTTTCCAGCACCAGAAGAGTTGATGAGGTGGTGTAGTAAAAGTTCCTTTGGAAGCGATCGCCCGTTTGTCACCAGTCCCAATTAAACTGAGATATTGCTGCTGTGGTATGTAGGGTTTGAGTGGTTGACCTAATAAAGCCCTTTGTAAATTCTCAAACAATGGTTTACCTTGGCGCACAGCAAACACCCCAGCTTTAGGACGGGGATGATTTACCATTGTCGCAATGTCACCCGCAGCAAATACCTCTGGGTGAGTTTGAGATTGTAATGTATCTTCGACTAAAATAAATCCTTGTTCATCAGTAGCTAGTCCTGTGGTTTTTAACCATTGGGGTGCTGAGGCTTGTGTTACCCAAAATATTTTATGGCATTCTACTACTAAACCAGATTCACATTTAATCTGAAATATTTCTGGCGTTTCTCTGCTGGTTAATGAAGAATGATTATTGTTATCCAGTGGTGCAATTTCACATACTGTTTGCCCTAAATGCAAATTGATACCACGTTTATTTAAAATCTGCTGAAATTTATCTTGCACTGAGTGATGATAATTCGGCAATAGTTTCTCATGACGTTGAAATAAATGAATCTGTAAATTTTGAATTGGTTGCTGATTTTGTTGCAGAATATTATGTACATGAGTTTGCATTGACAGCGCTAACTCCACACCGCCAGCACCACCACCTACAATTCCTATATTCAGAGGTTGTTGGGGATTTTTGCGGACATTTTCTAATAGCTGATACCAATGTTGCAATAATCTTGGTACTGGTTTAGCCGCAATTGCATATTCTGTTGCACCTGATACAGATATTGTGGCTGGAGTGCTGCCAATATCAATAGACAAGACATCAAAGGTTACAGGTGGACGATTAGCACAAATCACTTGGTGGTTTTTCAAGTCTAGTCCAACTGCTCTATCCATGTATAACTGGGCTTGAGCAAAGTTAGCCAATTTTCGTAAATCGATGTGGCATTGATCATGGCTATAAAACCCCGCAATGTGACCTGGTAGCATTCCTGAGTAGGGTGTATCTGAGGCTGGGGTAATCAAAATCAAACGCACTCCAGGTAAAGGATTCATAGCAAACATTTTCAATACAATGGCATGGCTATGTCCGCCACCAATTAATACTAAATCTTTGATTATGGGGTGTATATTTTTTGGCATTTTTACACTCAGACTAAATGTGTAGTAATTCGCATTTATTTTAAAATTGACCGAAGCGATTTTAGATTTTGGATTACATGAAAATCTGAATTCTAAAATATTTGGTCTCAAGTCTCTCTGTCTCCGGAGAAGAAAAACAAAAAAAATTCAATGTTTGATACTAAATTAATATGTAGAGACGTTCCGCCGGAACGTCTCTAGATGGAATAAAATATCAAAAATAATTGAACGCAGATGGACGCAGATTAACACAGATAAAGATGGATTAATCCAGGAATTTCAGGATTATGTGCAGCCTCACATAAAATTGTGCAGGAGAGGTTAATCCAAATTTGTAAATCCAAAATCCCAAGTTAAGTGACTATCTGCTAAATTGGTATACTCCTAATTTTATATTATTTATACCCCAAAATATGTATACATTCACACACTAGATATATTTATATAATCTTATGTATTCTTTTTGTTACCAAAAAATAAAAAATCATTAAATTCACTCATGTTGAAATTATTTTTTGCCAGCACAATAGGATACATTATTAAAAATCTAAAATTATTGCCTGTATGTTGATGCAATTTCTCAATACTTATCAAATATTCAAAAACCAATTAGCTAATAAACAGATAGCATTAACAGAAATCATCCGGGGGATAGTTTTTAACCAAGAAACAGCAGCAAATATAACATTGGAGTTGCTGAAAACCCGTTTATTGAAAGTAACAAAAAATTTCCACCATCAGGAAATAGAGGACAGAATATCAGTAATTTATGAATTGGAACAATTTTATCAAACTTATCCACAATACCATTGCCAGATAATGAGCATCCTTGCTCAATTTGTGCAAAATTATGCTAATGATCTGAAGCGAGATGAGTGGAACAGTAATCAATTACAGATAATTCCTAGAGAGATTCAAATAGCCCTAACTGTAATTGGCAGTAGAAATACTCCTCAAGATGAGGAAGAGGAACAACTAGATTTAAGCTACACAGATATGAGGGGGGCGAATCTCCATCAAGCCTACCTAGAACTAACAAATCTCTATCAAGTTAATCTCTCTGGGGCTAATCTTTCTGGGGCTAACCTCTGTGGAGCGATTCTGAGTGCAGCTAACCTTTCTGGAGCTAACCTTACGGGTGCTAATTTGCAGGAAGCCAACCTATATTTAGCAAATCTACACAATGCTACTCTGAGCGATGCCATCCTCAAAGGCGCAAATCTTCGAGAAGCCAAATTTAACTAAATTCGTAATTCGTAATTCGTAATTCGTAGTTCGTAATTCCCATATCACAAGCGTTTCAGGAGTTTATTTACGCTTTGCTGTTCTAGTGACTGTTTCTCTCCCTGCGCCCTGCCTCTTAGGGATGGCCAGAAAATAAATTGCCCCTGCTCCCTGCTCCCTGCCCCCCTGCCTACCTCAGCAATGGAATATTTTTTTCATTGTCAGTCCCTGATTGGCGATCGCCTGTTTAATCTGCTGATAAACTAATGTATTGTGATATTTGATGCCATCCTGCCTATAAAATAGGATGAATTTCACCCTTATGGAATATGTTCAAAAATTAGCGGTTGTGGGGCATATTCAAATTATAAGCTAAATGATATACTAATCTTTCCTAAACTCTAAGTAATAATTCTGTGTCGTGAGGAATATTACTGCTATGTCTGCTTATAAGACAGACAAATTCTGGCGTTGGTTGATAGCTATTACAGTTATATTTGTACTTTCGCTGACCTTGATTGTTTTTGCATCGTCGTACCTTGAGGACTTGACAGTTGATCAACGAATACAATATAGAAATCAGGCATTAATAACTACCGCTCTGGTTTTTCTCGGTGTGGCAGTGTTAATTAATGCTTTCTATGCCGCCAAGCGTGTGGACGCTATGCAAAAAAATGCGATCGCGGCTGAAAAAAGCAACGAAATTAACATCCAAAATTCCCAACTCGGTCAAGACAAGCTGATTGTAGAGCGCTTTTTGGGGGCAATTTCCCAACTGGGGCATGAAAAAATTGAAACCCGAACAGGCGCAATTTATCTTTTAGAGCGAGTTACCCAGGATTTTCCTAAAGAACATTGGACAATCATGGAAATTCTCGCTGCTTTTGTGCGGGAAAATGCTCCGATTAAAACAGAAGATGAGCAACGCAAGCTGGAATACTTACAGCCAATCTACTTGGGGAGACAAAAAAACGGAGCGCGTCGTCCACAGCAAGAGGAACCACACACCAGCGAAGTATTGCCAAAAATCCGTCAAGATGTTCAAGCAGCCCTGACTGTAATCGGACGGCGTAATTCTCTGCTAGACGGGGAAAATCAAAAGCTGGATTTACGCAATACCGATATTCGGCGAGCCGACTTGCTGGGAGCGAATCTAGAAAGGGCTGACTTACGTGGTTCTAATTTGTGTGGAGCAGATTTGCGGGGTTCTTGTCTATGTGAGGTCAATCTCGACAGTGCAAAATTGGCTGGTTCTATTCTTTATGGAGCCAACCTGATGAAAGCGAACTTGAATCGAGCCAATTTATGTTGGGCAAACATGAATCATGCTAACCTTTCTGGGGCTAACTTACGGGGAGCCAACCTGTTGGGCGCAAGTCTGCGTGCTGCTGACCTTTCTGGGGCTAACCTTTATAAAGCCAACTTGCAACAAGCGACATTAAAAGTGGCTAACCTGTCTGGGGCGAAGTTGTTTTTAGCTAACTTGCAATGGGCGAAACTGGGTAAAGCCAATCTACAATTTGCAGGTCTAATTGGAGCCAACTTACAAGGGGCTAACCTGAATGGGGCTAACTTGAATGGGGCTAACCTGAATGCTGCTAAATTGCAACAAACAGAAATCTTTTTTGCTGACCTCACCGAAGCCAGTTTTGCTGAAGCTGACTTAGATAGAGCTAATCTTATGGGTTCAGACTTGAATAGGGCTAGCCTTTATCAAGCTAATCTTTCTGGGACTAACCTCATGGGCGCTAACCTATCGGATGCTAACCTCCGTGATGTCAAACTGGAAGGGGCTATTTTGACTGGGGCGAAAAACGTCCAGTTACAACAGATTAGAACGGCGCTAGGCGATCGCACAACTCGTCTACCTGATTATTTGGAAACTCCAGTAGATTGGCGACAATCTGGCTGATTGACAGCAGTATTAATTATTGGGGTGCATCTTCCTCTTGAGGAAACTTTTAGGTAAGACAATTTCGATCATGGACTTAATATAAGTATAAATTATTAGATTTATTATTTTAATGAGTATTATTTAACATCCATAGCTTTTTATCTATGAAATTAATTTAATATTTATTTAATCCCAAAGCTGGACAATGAATTATATTGGCCGATAAGGCTGTAAGCTATTCTTAACAACATAAAATTTGACCATCATAAAACTTGCACTTAATTTATGTTTTGTGGGTTTTGTCGTCAAGTTTGTAGATGTTGTTGATCCCAGCCATGTTTTTCAGGATTCTTCTTAGCGAATCGCCATCTATAAAATCCATCTATTCTACTGCGTTGTCGAGAAAAACAATTGTTTTTGTCGGTTTTTGATTTCTATATTAACACAAAAACTTGCCTGAGCAGCAGACAATTTTCACAAATTCAAATTTTACTATTTTCCTAATCACAACCCCAGTATGAGTTTAACTAATACGATCCATTTTAGAAACTTAAAAGGTGATTTATTCGGTGGTCTGACTACTGCCATCGTGTCCTTACCTCTAGCATTAGCATTCGGTGTTGCCTCTGGTGCTGGGCCTGTAGCTGGTCTTTATGGTGCTGTTTGTGTAGGCTTTTTCGCCGCTTTATTTGGTGGGACACCAACCCTGATTTCTGAGCCGACCGGGCCAATGACCGTAGTTACAACTGCCGTTATCAGTTCGATGATCGCCAAAAACCCAGAAAACGGTATGGCAATGGCATTTACAGTCGTGATGCTGGCCGGGGTATTTCAAATTTTATTGGGAGTATTCAAGCTGGGTAAGTATATTACTCTGATGCCCTACAGTGTGATTTCTGGATTCATGTCTGGTATTGGCATCATTTTGGTGTTATTGCAAATTGCTCCTTTTCTGGGTCAACCCAGTCCCAAAGGTGGTGTACTAGGAATGGTGCAAAATTTGCCCGATTTATTCACAAAGATGAATCCTGTGGAAACAGCTTTGGGAGTGATGACTGTGGCAATTATTTTCTTAATACCATCTAAAGTTAAGCGCTTTGCACCACCCCAATTAGTTGCATTAGTAGTAGTCACAATAATTTCCCTAGTCTTTTTCCAAGATGCTGAAATTAGACGGATTGGCGAAATCCCAATGGGATTGCCGACATTACAAATACCTACCTTTAATACATCTCAAATCATTGTAATGCTTGTTGATGGAGCAATGTTGGGGATGTTGGGTTGTATTGATACCTTGTTAACAGCAGTTATTGCAGATAGTTTGACTCGCACTGAACACAAGTCTAATCAAGAATTAATTGGTCAAGGTATCGGTAACTTAGTATCTGGTTTATGTGGTGGACTCCCTGGTGCTGGTGCAACGATGGGAACAGTCGTGAATATCCAGACTGGTGCGAGAACGGCTTTATCTGGTTTGACTCGTGCCTTAATTTTACTGGTTGTAGTTTTGTGGGCAGCTGGTTTAACTCAACCTATCCCAATGGCGGTATTAGCTGGTATTGCCCTCAAAGTGGGGCTTGACATTCTCGACTGGAGCTTTTTACAACGCGCTCATAAGGTATCCCTGAAGGGTGCGCTGATTATGTACGGTGTGATGTTCTTAACCGTCTTCGTTGACTTGATTGTGGCTGTCGGTGTGGGAGTTTTCATTGCCAACATCTTAACTATCGAACGTCTTTCTCAGTTACAAGCTCAGGATGTGAAGACGATTACCGATGCGGATGATGCCATCGTCTTGAACAACGAAGAGAAAAAATTACTTGATCAAGCTAACGGACGGGTGCTTTTATTCTACCTGAGTGGACCGATGATCTTTGGAGTTTCCAAAGCGATCGCTCGTGAACATTTAGCGATGGCAGAGTCTGACGTGCTAATAGTTGATTTAAGCGATGTACCCATGTTAGGTGTAACTGCGTCCTTGGCTATTGAAAACGCAATTAAAGATGCTAGTGAACAAGGTCGTCATGTATTAATTGTCGGTGCATCTGGTAAAATTAAACGACGCTTAGAAAAATTTGGCATTGAGAGATTCGTCCCTTCACACCATTTCTTTATGAATCGTTCGCAAGCACTCCAGCAAGCTTTGACCTTAGTTGATCCTTACTCCCTTGGTGAAAATGTTATTACTGTCAACGACACTGATACCTATGGATATCCTCGTTAATTAAGTAAGTTGGATAACTAAGCAAGTAGACATAATTAAATCGAATATAAAATTTTGTTCGTAGTGAGTGATTTATCACTCTATAAGTTTTCCAAGAGCTAGAAGCAATGACTACGAACATTTATATGATGTCTTTGTACTTATCCACTACTTCATGATGACTGGGGACTTATCCCATAAGTTCCAAATCACAGCAGAATTAATCAAAGCAACCAAAATCAAACATGACTTTCTCACAATTCATAGTTAACTTAGCCTGGCAGAATCCTGTACTTGCAAACACAAACGAAGCCGAAAATGCGCCAATTGTCTTAGCTGGTGTATTACTCAGCTTAATAGTTATTTATCTAGCCAGCAAAATTGGCGGTGAATTGTCTAAAATGATTGACTTACCTCCCGTTTTAGGTGAGTTACTGGGTGGTGTAGTCGTAGGTGTTTCGGCACTAAACTTGGTGGTATTTGCTGATAGTGGTGCAACTGCTTCTGACTCCATCATTATGACTGTTCTGCAATTTATTAACGACATCAGTCCCGAAGCAGTCATATCAATTTTTCAAAGCCAGAGTGAAATCATTTCCGTTCTCGCCGAACTAGGTGTGATTATTCTGCTATTTGAAATTGGTCTAGAATCAGACTTAAAAGAATTGCAGAAAGTCGGTTCTCAGGCGGTAGTTGTAGCTTGTGTTGGGGTGGCTGTTCCTTTTGCAGCAGGTACTACAGGACTGATGTTGCTCTTTAATGTCCCAGTAATTCCAGCGATTTTTGCTGGTGCGGCACTGACAGCTACTAGTATTGGTATTACCTCCAAAGTTTTGTCAGAAATTGGGCAATTAAAATCTAGTGAAGGTCAAATTATTGTCGGTGCAGCAGTCATTGATGACATTTTAGGCATCATTGTGTTGGCAGTAGTAGCGAGTCTAGCTAAAACTGGTGAGGTTGATATTTTCAACGTCATTTATCTGATTGTCAGCGCAACTGTATTTCTGATTGGCTCAATTCTCCTCGGTAAATATTTCAATCAGACCTTTGTGGCTATTGCTAATAAATTGCAAACCAGAGGCAACTTAATTATTCCAGCTTTCATCTTTGCCTTTTTTATGGCTTTCTTGGGTAATGCCATTCATTTAGAAGCTATTTTAGGTGCATTTGCGGCTGGCTTAGTTTTGGATGAAACAGATAAACGCAAAGAACTAGATGAGCAGGTTAAACCCATTGCTGATATCTTAGTTCCAGTGTTCTTTGTATCAGTTGGCGCGAAAGTTGATTTAGGCGTTCTTAATCCTTTAGTTCCAGAAAATCGTGCCGGATTAATTATTGCTACCTTCTTAATTGTGGTAGCGATTATCGGTAAACTTATCGCTGGTTGGTCTGTTTTCGGCGCAGTTAAAATTAACCGTTTAGCGGTGGGTGCCGGTATGATTCCCCGTGGTGAAGTTGGGCTAGTATTTGCCGGAATTGGTGCAGCTAGTGGTACTCTTGATAAACCATTACAAGCGGCAATAATCATTATGGTGATTTTGACCACCTTCTTAGCACCACCTTTATTACGGTTTGCATTTAAACAATCGCCAGAGGAAAAAGAATCTTTAGAAAAAGCCAAACTAACCAACTAACACCTCTGTGCGGAAATAAACCCCACTCCCCATCAATCAAACCCTTCTAGTGTCGGAATTACGAATTACGAACCACGAACCACGAATTACGAATTACGAATTACGAACCACTAGCCAATTTTATCCCACTATCCCATAGGCAATTCCCGTGTTAGAAGCATACGTATTCGCCACAATATTGTGCGGATTTTTCGGCATTATCCTGAAAAAAAACCTGGTAATGAAGATCATTTCAATGGATGTAATGAGTACGGGGGTAATCGCTTATTACGTCCTGATTTCATCACAAAATGGCTTTTTTACACCCATTGTTGTCAATGGAGAAAATCGCGCTTATGCTGACCCAGTTCCCCAAGCGGTGATATTGACGGCAATTGTGATCGGATTTTCGATTCAGGCCATAATGCTGGTAGGTGTGATGAAGCTAGCACGGGATAATCCGACTTTGGAAAGCAACGAGATTGAGAAAAATAACACGCCATGAATAACATTACTATTGCATGGATCGCATTACCGTTATTTTTGGGATTCGTTATTTATCTGCTTCCCAAGCTTGACCGATACATCGCCCTTTGTGTAGCACTGGTTTCGGCGGGATATGCGTTGTCGTTATTTTTTAACCAGTCTCAGTTGACACTAAGTTTACTGGATAGTTTTGGTGTCACCTTAGTAGTTGATCAATTGAGTGGCTACTTTATATTGACAAATGCCCTGGTGACTACTGGGGTCATCCTCTACTGTTGGCAAACTGATAAAACGGCTTTCTTTTATACACAGATTGCGATTTTGCATGGCAGCGTTAACGCCGCTTTTGTCTCTGCGGATTTCATTAGTTTATATGTGGCGTTAGAGGTAATTGGGATTGCGGCGTTTCTCTTGATTGCTTATTCCCGCACCAATCGCTCGATTTGGGTAGGGTTGCGCTATCTGTTTGTCAGTAATACAGCAATGCTGTTTTATTTGGTGGGCGCGGTGTTGGTCTATAAGACGAATCATTCCTTTGCTTTTACAGGTTTGGCTAACGCACCAAAGGAGGCGATCGCCTTAATCTTTGTCGGACTCTTGACAAAAGGGGGAATATTTGTATCAGGATTGTGGTTACCCTTGACACACTCCGAATCAGAAACGCCTGTGTCAGCCTTACTATCAGGAGTTGTGGTCAAAACTGGTGTATTTCCCTTGGTGCGCTGTGCTTTGCTAGTGCCAGAGATTGATCCCATTGTCAGAATATTTGGAGTAGGCACAGCGTTTCTGGGCGTAGGTTATGCCTTATTTGAAAAGGATACGAAGCGTTTGCTGGCCTTGAGTAGTATTTCTCAGCTAGGCTGGCTTCTTGTTGCACCGGGGGTAGCAGGTTTTTATGCCTTGGGACACGGACTAGCAAAATCAACGCTGTTCCTAATTGCAGGTAACTTACCCAGTCGAGACTTCAAGGAATTGCAAAATCAGCCAATGAATCATGCGCTGTGGATTGCCCTGGTCATGGGTAGTCTTTCAATATCGGGTTTTCCCTTGCTAGTTGGCTTTGGGGCTAAGATGCTGACGCTGAAAAATCTTCTTCCTTGGCAAGTTATGTTAATGAATATTGGGGCTGTAGGAACGGCAATTGTCTATGCGAAATTCATCTTTCTGCCGCATGGACAAGGAAAGGATGTCAAACCTGGTTTTTGGCCTCCACTGCTCCTATTACTAGGCTCGCTCATTGCTGCAAGTACTCTTTACTACGATGCGTACACTGTGGCAAATATTATCAAAGCATTAGCGATCATCGGTATTGGCTGGTTGGTACATTTTTTAATTGTTCAACGCTTAGTTGTCAATTTACCACGTGTATTTGAGCAACTTGAAAATCTGATTGGAGTCATGAGTTTGATGTTGCTTTTGCTGTTGGGGATGGTATTAGCATGATTGGACATCTAAATCTGATATTGCGACTGACTATTTGGTTTTTGCTCACCGCTGATTTGAGTCTGGCTAATATTATTATTGGTGTCAGCATCGCCCTATTATTACCTGGTCGTCAAAAAGTCCCGGAAGCTTTAAGGGATTGGTTACGTGTACTGGGTGAAGTGATAGTAGCCATTCCCCAGGCGTATATTGAGGCATTTGAAATCATCTTTCGTCCCCATAACCACGAAGATGTGATCATGGAACGAGTCAAACCTCAACGTACACCTGGACTCATATTCCTAGATATATTCCTGATTACCTTTACGCCCAAAACTATTGTTTTGAAATATCACGAACAGGGGTTATATGAAGTACACCGGGTGAGACGGAGGAGGAAAGTGTGAATCTGATATTGTTTGCCATGATTTTAGCCCTACTCATACCCATGTATGAAGCTTGGCAAGATGATGATATTTGGCAAAAAATGTTGGCATTTGCCAGTATTGCCACCAAAACATCAATTATGATCTTGATTGTCTCCGTGTTACGGGATGATTGGATGATTGGTCTGGTCGGGATTATCATCCTCAGTGTGGGTAATGCCGGATTAATGTTATTAGCACATCTACTTAAACGCATGAGTGACTTATGATTGACCTGTTGAGTTATAGCTGCTTATGCTTAGGTCTGTTTTTCTGGTTTTGGGGAACTTTCCCCCTACTAGGTCAGCGCTCGGTATTATTCAAGCTGCATAGTCTTTC
>PWQB01000272.1 GCA_003556955.1 Nostocaceae cyanobacterium CSSed10_463m | reverse complement strand
AAATCCCTTGTACACCTTGGCGCAACACATCATCTGCATAGCGAAAAGCTTCTTGTACAGGTGTTTGCTCTGGTATAACCTCTAGCAACTTATTGTTAGGGATAATAATCAGCGTATCTACTCGACTTTTTAACCCCTCAATACCTTGTTCTGCTTGACTAGTGCGGCGACGACCTTCAAACACAAATGGACGTGTCACCACACCCACAGTCAAAGCGCCCATTTCCTTTGCTACTTCGGCGACAATGGGGGCTGCACCTGTACCAGTACCGCCTCCCATCCCAGCAGTAATAAACACTAAATCAGCGCCTTCTAAAGCCGTAGCAATTTCGTCTCGTGACTCTTCTGCTGCCTTTTGACCAATGGCAGGATTTCCACCAGCACCTAAACCTCGTGTGAGTTTCTGTCCAATTTGCAAACGACTCGGCGCACCTGCCAAAGTCAAAGCTTGAGCATCAGTATTGATTGACCAAAACTCTACTCCTGAGACATCAGACTCAATCATGCGGTTAACCGCATTTCCACCCCCACCACCCACACCAATTACTTTGATGTTGGCTACTCGACCTGGAACAATTTCGCCAATTCGGCTATTTTCCGTAGACATCTTTTTACTGTCGTGATTTTGTCCAAAGTTCAGCCCAGAATTGTTAAAAGGATTGGTTGAGTTAACTGCTAACGGAAACCCGTGCTGTCCCACAGATTGGGAGTTTTTATAGGTAAGCCCTTGGTTATTATCAAGTGTCATTGGATTTAGAAAGGTAGATAAACGACTTTTACAGGTGTTATTCACCTAAGAGTCAACTGATAGTTTGACACTGCCAAAATCTGTGGCACTGTTCTTTATTGTTATCACGACTCCCAACCTTAACAAGATTGTTAGTGCAGAATTTTGCTATGGATTAGCCGAGGGGCAAGGTGATTAGAGGCCATAGCCCAGCTAATTCTAAAGAAGTATACCTAGATTTACTTAAAATTTATCTGTATAACTTCAAGGAAATATTAATATTTTCACTACTATGTTGCCGTTTTAGCACATAATGCCCTCCACTATTTCGTGTTAATTCTTTAGATTAGCAGATGTTTCTAGGGACTTTGGGAGTTAAGTTTTGCATTTGATTGGTTCATGTGTACTAAAGGAGATGCTGGATTTTTCAAATCAATGTACTTGATTTGACTAAAATCAATTTTTGCAGATAAATATCGCATTTGGGCAAGTATCTGAATTTGTTCGGTTAACTGAGGAGTAATAGCACCAAGATGTACATTTCCTAGTTCGGTTTTCAAAATTAGATTTGTGGGATCTTGCCCATCAATTTCCGTGATTTTTACAGGACTTTGAGTTAATGATGGATAAAGTTGACTCCAATAAGAGCGATATTGTTCAGGTGAACCCACAACTTTCAGATTAGGCAGTCTGATCTGGGGATTAACTAATGTGTATTTTTCTAAGGGTATCAAAACCCCAGTGGCATCTAATAAGCCCACAGGTGACTGTTTTTGGGGACTATGAGCTATAGCCACTGGTACTCTTTCCTGAATTTCGATGTTTAATCCAGGCGGAAACAGGCGGCGAGTCACAGTGGCTTGGGCAATAGTCGGCTGTTGCTCCAATGAATCGGCGATCGCATCGGGTTGAATCCGCCATAAAGATTGAGGATAGGATATCACCAGCAACGACTGAATCGCCGCTTCCGATAGTAATTGATCACCTGATTTTATGACAATTTGCTTGGGAGTATCTAGCACCCATATCGGTTGCAATGCTACCCACAGCAAACCACCAGCTATTCCACTAATGGCAAGAGTGCGCCAAATAGCCTGAATAAATTTTATCTGTCGCTGCCGACGTATTTTTTGACGGCGCTGGGCTAAATCTTTTTGGGAAACTGATACTATACCAGCCATTCAAACCTCTTTATGGTTTCAGTCAAATTATTGGGTAGACTCGGATCATGGATATTGATTAATTAATCTGCCAGTATTTATCTTTCTCTTCGGGATTTTTTCACACCTTATATTAACTACAGCAGTATTTAAGTACTATAATTACTACTAATTTTTGTTATTCAAGTTGGCAGTGTTTAGTTTAAAACGAATGTAACCTCTTTGGTAGGTGATAGCTATTACTAGCTGATAAAAATTTTCCCAAAAAAATTACCGATAAAGATAACACAAGATGTAGTGTTAGTACCCCCGTAGCCAGTATTGACTGGCGAGCAATTGGATATAAACAGATTAACTTGGTGGTGCTGAGATACCTCAATTTCAGTTCTCTATTGATCAGCTTTTGCTGGTTGAGACAGAAACGACGGGTGGGACGTTGTTAAAAACACTTCGCACAACATACAGCTATAGCCTCAATCAAGCTTTTGGACTTCCCCATAGGGATATTAGCCGCAGGCGCAAAATTTTAGAGTGATAAGTTAAGAGTTATGAAGAGCGATAAATTTTTAATTCAAAACGTACAACGTTTTTCAGCTTACTTACTCAAAGAGCGATCGCTCTCCCACAAATCATCATTGCTTTCTTGATCACTCTTGTCTTCATCACCATAATTTTCCATTGCAGCTCTTGGCAAAGTCGCTAAAAAGGCCTTGAGTCTCATACGCTCAATGTAAGGCCAGCCTCCTTCAGCCTCAATATCTTTGAGTAAAGAGTAGAGTTTTTGGCGATTATCAGGCAAACTTTCTTGAAAAGCACTATCCCTAATATCTCGATGTAACTGTTCTAAATGCCGCAGCAAGCCCAAAAGTGCGATCGCGTCTCCTTGAGCAAAGCTAGCTACATCATGCACTGCTTTGGCGATCGCTTGCAGTTGTGCCGATAAAGTCTCGGACTGAAAACCTGTTTGATTGCTCATGCAATTATCTCCGTGTAAATGAGGCCTACTCAAATTTACCGAAGATTATGGGTTTTTATTCGTGATCACAAATTTTCTAGCACATCACAGCTAAAGAGCAGAAATTTACATAAGCAAAAACTCAAGCGCAGAAAGGGTTGTAAGGGTTTTAACTCCAATTTGGCATTTAGACCCCAGAAAACAATGATCCCATCTAAAAGGCAGGAATCACGTCTAACACAGCCTCCGAGTGAGCTAAATCCCTGCAACTATTTTGAAACGAAATTGGATAGCTTTGATTTTGAGTTAAAAAAAATCGTATGATTTGGCTAATTTCCCTATAAAGCAAGGGACTGTATTTGTATCTAGTGGCAACACATAACATAATACAGAAACAACACAAACATTTGGGCAACACCTAAAAATGCCATAGGCATTAGTTTACGATATTAATTTTTGAGATTGAGGTTGACCATGAGGTATCGCGCTTTAATTGTTGCATTCTTGGCTGTATGCCTGGGGCTATTAACTGCTTGCAGTGATGCTCCCACTTCTTCTAATAGTAGGGATGTACTTACTTACGAACAAATCCGAGGCACTGGCCTGGCTAACAAATGCCCCCAACTGACAGAAACTAGCCGTGGTTCCATTCCTATTGACTCTAACCAGTCTTATGTCATCAAAGAACTCTGTTTGGAACCAACCAATTACTTTGTCAAAGAAGAACCTGCCAATAAACGGCAAATAGCAGAGTTTGTACCTGGTAAATTATTGACCAGATACACTTCTACCATTGACCAAGTACAAGGCGACTTGAAAGTGAACCCAGATAATAGCTTGACCTTTGTAGAAGAAGACGGTTTGGACTTCCAAGCCATCACTGTCAAACTTCCTGGTGGTGAGTCCGTTCCCTTTCTCTTCACTATCAAAGACTTAGTTGCTCAAACACAACCTGGTTT
>PWQB01000453.1 GCA_003556955.1 Nostocaceae cyanobacterium CSSed10_463m | reverse complement strand
GCTACCACAAAACCTTGCTCCATAGCCCGGTTGCGAATTAGTTGAAGTATAAAGCTTTTACCTGAGCCATAGTTACCAATGATAAACCGAAATGCTGATACACCTTCTGCGATGTCATCGAGATTTTGAAAGAGGCTTTGAAATTCTTTTTCTCTCCCAACTGCTATATGCTCAACTCCTGTTCTTGGTACTACTCCTGCACCGAGAGAGTTAATTAAAGCAGTGGAAATTTTTTTAGAGATTTTGAGTTTAGCCATTGAGTTTATTTCGCTGATTTTTTAACGCAGAAGTATAGGATATATAGTTAATATTAATTTCAGATATGACTCCTATTTGAATTTTGATAGCTTGCGTGGCGTAAGCCATACAAAACGACCTATACCTTGATTCCCTGTTCCCTGTTCCCTACCTCTACGAAAGCTATAAGCTACTTTAATTTGATGAGGCTTTTCTTGCTATGAGCTTTTCATAAATAGCCAGCATTTTTCTCACGTTTACTATATGCTCTTGCTCCACTTGAAGATTTTCCAAAGTAGTTTCAATGATTAATTCTCCAATAGTATCATTGGCGTGTGCATTTATAGAATCAATTAATAGATTTGGCATGGTAATATTGGCTTCGGCAATTTGTTTAATAATTACCTGGGGCTGATCTTGTTCTACTATGGCTTTTAAAACCTGAATTTCCGGAGTTGGGAGGACTCCTAAAAAGTTATGCCATTCTTCAGGTAAAATCTCAGATGTCTCTACTGAATCTAAGGAATCAATTAATTCTGTAAAAGGAAATAAATCACTTGCATCTTCAGCTAAATTTTCCGGTGAGACTTCTTGATCTAATGTTTCGTTTTGTTGAAGTAATTCCCAAACTTGGCTTTGTAACAAGTCTCTTTCCCCTTGCAATAACGAAACTTGTGCTTCTATTTGCTGTAGTTCGGATTGCTTTTCTGTAATTTTATTTTCTAGGTAATTGAGATTTTTTTCTAAGTTTTCTTTTGCGGTTTCTGTGGAGGCTAACAATTGTTTTTGCTGGTTAGTCTCGGTTTCTAGGTCTTGGACTTCAATTCGTAGTTCATACATTTTTTCCTCTAGTTGGGGTTTGAGTCTACCTAACAGACTGACATTACTCTCAAGTTCTTGTTTTTCTTGCTGAAGTTCGCCAATTTGATTTTGCAACTGTAGAACTTCTGCCCGAAATGTATTACAGTTCAACTCCAGACGACGCTTTTCTGTTGTCAGTTGAGAAAAAGCTTGATGCAGTTCTGCTTTATTTTCTTCGAGACTTGTTATTTCAAAAGTTAGGTTAATACTTTCGGTTTCTAACTGCTTTTTTTGTCCGGCAAATGTCCCTAATTCTCGATGTAGAATATTTCTTTGATTACGACAATCTAATATTTGCTTTTCCAGTTTTTTGGACTCGGCATATAATAAGGTGCGATGCTCTTCTATTTGATTTATTTCTTTAACAATCCGCAGTTTAAGTCCCTCCATTTCTTTAATGCGCTTGCGGTGGGAAGTTAAAATCAGCATTTCGTGATTGCTGCGACGCTTATCTGTAAATAAAGCTGCCGCATAAGTGGCAAGTATAGTAATTATACCCGTAATCAAGGCTTGATTTAAATCCCAGTTGGGGACGAGGCTAATGCCAAAACTCACACTAAAGGCAACTATGCCTAGAATATATCGATTGCTGATCATTGCTGATTGCATATTGTGTTTTTTTAGCGGCGTTGAGTTGTCAGAATAGGTAGTTGTTAATGCCATTACGACTCATGAAAATTAATTTATTTTTTTAAATAACTAGTATTGCGAAAAGGCAGCTAAAATTTAACGAGTTTAAATGGTGCTAGATATCGAGTTGATGGTTATCAGAATCAGATAATGCTAAATCTGCTTTTAAAAAATCAATAAACTGCCCAGCGGTACGTCCAGATCGACCATTATGGCGCGTTGCCCATTGTAATGCTTGATATTCTAAATCTTCTGGAGTAATATTAATTTTTGCTTGTGTGGCTAAATGTTGGACAATTTTTACATAAGTTTTCTGATCAGCTGGTTCAAAGGTGATAGTCAGACCAAAGCGATCGCTAAATGATAGCTTTTCCTGCATTGTATCCCAAGCATGGATTTCATTGTTATCTTTAGGCGTTGGTCTATCTGCGAAATACTCACGAATCAAGTGGCGACGATTAGAAGTAGCATAGACAACAACATTTTGGGGACGTGCAGTTAAATTTCCTTCTAAAACTACCTTAAGTGCTTTAAAAGCATCATCATCTTCCTCAAAGGAAAGGTCATCAACAAAGATAATAAATTTCTGTGGTACTCCCCGCAAGTGTTCGACAATTTTTGGTAAATCCTGTAAGTCAGATTTGGCAACTTCCAGCAAGCGGAGATTATGCTGGCCGTACTCATTCAACAAAGCTTTTACCAAAGAAGATTTTCCCGATCCTCGACTACCGTAAAGTAGTATGTGTAGTGCTACCTCTCCTGATAATAAAAATTCTGTATTTTTGATTAAAATTTCTTGTTGAGACTCGTAACCGACGAGAGTATTAAGTTTAATAGGATCAGGGTACTTAATGCCCACAAACTGATTTTCTTGCCAGCGCAAAGCTTGATATTCTGCAAATAAGCCCGTGCCGAACTGCCGATAATAAGCGGCTAACTCCTTTACAGCATCAGCCCAATTATCTAACTTTTGGAGGAACACAATTAATTTTGTCTCTTGGCTGATATTTGGCTCTTTGTACCAGACAACAGGTGAAATAGGCAAATGGGCGACAGTTTGTACCCACTCGCTCAAAGAAGCACTGCTACATTCATAAAGGTTCTGCAATACCTGCAAATCATGCTCAACTGCGGCTACTAAAGCATGGGGTAAATCTTCAAAATCTTGCTGTTGAGCCAGCCTGCTAAAAGGGTTATCACAGATGAGAATTTGAGTAATTAAGTAGTCCTCCCAGTTTTGATATCTAGCAGCTAAGGCATAAAAATAACTGCCATAGGCTTTAAGGCAACTCCGTGCATCGGCATCAGTGTAGCGTATAGCTTGCAACAGGTCAAGGAATGCGATCGCCACTTCACTTTCCATCACAGATTGGTAGAGTAAAAGTGATGCTGCTTGACATTGGAGGAATTGAACGTGGCTATGGCTATAGGAAGAGCTACTTGCTTTTGGCATGGCTGGATTATCCATCAATTAACTGGGTAGTTTAGTTAAACGTTTATGATCAATTTTCTGCCGCACCTGACAGCAAAATCAAAATCTACAGAGGTGTTAACAATGAGTTTAAGTATAATTGCTGCACTTACTTATGGCATTTTAGCTATGATTGGTGGCATCATCGGCTACATTCAGGCTAAGAGTCAAATTTCGCTGTTCAGTGGTATAATTAGTGGTTTATTCCTAATTTTAGCTGCTTACCTGCAAATCCAAGGTCAAGCCTGGGCTTTGATTTTAGCAGTTTTAGTTACCCTAACTTTAGTAATTTTCTTTGCGTTAAGATTAGCTAAAACACGTAAGTTCATGCCTGCGGGATTAATGGTAATTTTGGGTGTACTGGCATTAACGTTCATGGTGAATCAATTAATTAACAGTAGGTAATAGTTATTGCTCATCTGCTCTTGATGTAGATATTTTTCTCTACAATACATTTATACTATAAAAGTTAATGTGGTGACAAATTTAACATTAAACTAATTAATTCTGTGTAGACTTATATCTTGTACCATTTGAACTCAGCTACAAAACCTGCGCCCAAATCAATTTCCGCGCTCATAGCTAAAGTCCATTAAAATAGACTG
>PWQB01000257.1 GCA_003556955.1 Nostocaceae cyanobacterium CSSed10_463m | reverse complement strand
GTCGCTATCGTACCCTGCGGGAAGGCTAACGCCAACGTAATGACATAATTACGTTCATTTTGCGTAAGTCCTAACTTCCTTATTTAATAACCTTTCCTCTTCTCCCCTGCCCCCGTTCCTCTTCCCCCGTTCCTCATTCCCCCCGGATTGTCAAGTATTTTAATGGAATTAATAACATGAGCTTGGTCTGTACAGTGTAACCCTGTGTTAGATTGGGCATACTGACTATATATTCCTCCCTCTGACGCAGCTGTCATTATGGTGATTACAAAAAGTAGACTTGTTTTGGGTGCTACGGCCGTGACGCTTTCCACGATTGCTGTCACTAGCTTAGGCATTCACTCGCGAGGTCAGGCTTTATTTAAAGCAAGTCCCAAAGAATTAGTAGACGAAGTTTGGCAAATTGTTCAGCGCCAATATGTAGACGGTACTTTTAATCAAGTTGATTGGCTGGCTGTGCGGAAGGAGTTCTTGAATAGGTCGTACAGTAGTCAGGAAGAGGCCCATAAATCCATCCGGGAAATGCTGCAACGGCTCAGTGACCCCTATACCCGGTTTATGGACCCAGATGAGTTCAAGAATATGCAAGTGGACACCTCTGGGGAACTCACAGGTATTGGCATCACCATCAGTCAAGATGAAGAAACCAAAAGGATTGTCGTGATTTCGCCCATTGATGATACACCCGCATTTAAGGCCGGCATTTTGGCCAAGGATGTGATCATCAAAATTAATGGTCAAAGCACTGAGGGGATGGATACTAACCAAGCTGTATCCCTGATTCGTGGTGAGCCAGGAACGAAAATTAACTTGACAATTGAGCGTGATGGTAAACCGAAACAGTTTGAGATTACACGCGCCCGCATCGAAATTCATCCAGTTAAATTTTCGACACAACAAACTCCAGCAGGTAAAATCGGTTACATTCGCTTGAATCAGTTCAGCGCTAATGCTAGCCGGGAAATGCAAAGTGCTATCAGAGATTTAGAAAGACAACGAGTAGACGGCTATATTCTGGATTTACGTGGGAATCCAGTTGGTTTACTCTTCTCTAGTGTGGAAATTGCGCGAATGTGGCTGGATAGAGGCACAATTGTTTCCACTATTGACCGCCGGGGTGAACAAGAACGGGAAGTAGCCAGGGGTCGGGCTTTGACGAATAAACCTCTGGTGGTATTGGTTGATAAAGGATCAGCTAGTGCTAGTGAAATTCTCTCAGGAGCTTTGCAGGATAATCAACGTGCTGTCTTGGTGGGTTCTCAAACTTTCGGTAAAGGTCTAGTACAATCGGTGCGTCCTTTAGAAGATGGTTCTGGTTTAGCGGTGACAATTGCTAAATATGTGACTCCCAATGGTACGGATATCAATAAACACGGGATTTCTCCCGATGTGGTGGTGAATTTGTCTGATGAGCAGCGTCAGGAATTATGGTTGAACCAGCGTGAAAAGCTGGCTACACCCGCAGATCCCCAATTTGCTAAAGCTGTAGAAGTGTTGGGTAAAAAAATTGCTGGTCGCAGTATAACCAGTTCCGAAAGTCAGTAAATTTATTCAGTTCATCAACAAATTTTCTCAACCGTTCTTGCCAGTCAGGGACGGTTTTAAAATGTGTTAAATCTTGTCTATTTTGAGAAATGTAGTTTGTAGTCAAGATGCTGAGATTGCTTCCTTACGTCGCAATGACAACAACTCAACTTTTCATGATGGACAAGGTTTACTAAGAAAGAGTTTTTCCTGCTGATTGCGGTAAAGTTGCAAATAACAGTGCATCTAGGAGGAAATGTTTGTGAAAGCAGTTTTAATGACAGCAGCTGGTAATCCTGAAGTTCTACAATTACAGGAAGTGCCAAAACCTACTTTACCTTTAGGAAATAGTCAACTTTTAGTTCGTTTAGTAGCGGCTGGTGTGAATCCTATTGATACAAAACTCCGTCAGCGAGGTACTTTTTACCCTGAACAAATGCCGGCGATTTTAGGCTGTGATGGTGCTGGAATCGTTGAGGGGGTGGGTACTGGTGTTGAAAGGTTTCGCGTAGGTGATGAGGTATATTTTTGCTATGGTGGTTTGGGCGCACACCAGGGTAATTATGCAGAATACACTGTGGTTGATGAAAGGTTTGTGGCACGTAAACCCGCTTCAGTCTCTTTTGCAGAAGCAGCTGCAGCACCTCTGGTATTAATTACTGCTTGGGAAGCTTTGTATGAACGGGGGAGATTAGAACCTGGGGAACGGGTTTTGATTCATGGGGGTGCTGGTGGTGTTGGTCATGTAGCGATACAATTGGCGAAACTCAAGGGTGCTTTTGTCTGTACAACTGTGAGTTCTCCAGAAAAGGCTAATTTTGTCAAAGAACTTGGTGCTGATGAGGTAATTTTTTATCAACAAACGGATTTTGTGAATGCGGCTTTAAATTGGACTGGTGGTGAAGGTGTGGATTTAGCTTTTGATACTGTGGGTGGCGAAACTTTGCACAAAACTTTCCCGGCTGTGCGGGTGTATGGTGATATTGTGACGATTTTGGAACCAACAGCTGATACTATTTGGAAGGCTGCTAGATTACGTAATCTCCGTATAGGGTTAGAATTAATGCTGACTCCTATGTTGCAAGGTTTGGAAGAAAGTCTCAAGCATCATGGGGAAATTTTGACAGAGTGCGCTACTTGGATGGATGAAGGAAAGTTGAAAATTCAGGTTAGTCATCGGTTCCCTTTGGCGGAAGCGGTTCGGGCGCATCAAGTTTTGGAGTCTGGTGAGATGATGGGTAAAGTTGTTTTGTTGATGAGTGATTGAATTTGTTTTTAAACGCAAAGGGGCGCAAAGAACAGCGCAAAGGGGCGCGGAGGTAAATTTTTGTTTATCTCTGCGTTGGATTTTGGTGTATGTCTGCGTTATATTGGTTTGGCTTTTCTGTTCTTTACCTGCTGGGGCGATCGCCAGTCAACCAGAACGCACCCCTTTAAGTTTGGAGTTGTTGCAGGAACGTTTGCATAATCCGATTATCCGTGAGGGTAACTTGACTGTGGATTTACGGGAGATGGTGATTGATTTACGCCCGGAAAATGGAGCATTTCGGGATAGTTTTTACCAATTGCTGCGAAAGGAGTTACAAAAGTCGGGGACGAAACCTTTGGGTTTAGATTTGAGTAATTCTCTGATTCAAGGGAATTTTGTGGGTAGCGATTTGGGTTTGAGAACTCCTCTCTATGCGCCTGTTATATCTAGTGAAAAATCTGTAAGTGTTTATGCACCTATTTTGACGAGTAGTGAACAAGCACAACTAGAAAACTTGCGTTCTGTTTGTTTGCAGTCTTTAGCTATAGCTTTACCTAATTCTAAGGACTGTCGCGCACTTTTGGGTAGTCAGCCAACTGCATCTAGTGAAATTAATATTTTTCGTGGTTCTTTAACTCTGGTGCAAACTCGCTTTAATGGGGAGGTACAGTTTCCAAATACTTTCTTTTTTCAGCCGGTGAATGCTAAAAATGCTATTTTTTTACAACCAACTAATTGGAACGAAACTAGATTTAGCCGTTCTGTACGCTTTTCGGGGGCTAGTTTTCGACAATTGAGTAATTTTAAAACGAGTGTATTTTTTGATCAGGTTAATTTTGAGAAAGCGCAATTTCAGGACAAGGCTGATTTTCAAGATAGCACTTTTGAAGAGACTACTAAATTCAATGATGCTATTTTTCAGCAATCAGCTAAATTTAATCGGTCGCAATGGCGAGGAAATGCTGATTTTTCTAATGTCCGCTTTGCTGATACTGCACAGTTTACTCAGGCGCATTTTCATCAATATGTAT
>PWQB01000570.1 GCA_003556955.1 Nostocaceae cyanobacterium CSSed10_463m | reverse complement strand
GAAGAGGAACGGTTGTTAAGTAACCCGAAGTTTAAAGTAATTTCTCACTCACTCCCCCTTGCTTCCTGCTCCTTGCACCTGCGCCCTTGTTCCCTAATCGCTCATCCCTACTCAGCTAAGATCCAATTAACTAGGGTTCGCACACCATAGCCTGTAGCACCTGGGCTGTTGTAGCCGTTTTCTTTATCTGTCCACACTGGGCCAGCAACGTCTAAGTGCGCCCAAGGGGTGTCTTTAACAAACTGTTTGAGGAAAAGCGCCGCAGTAATGGAACCACCAGCACGAGGCCCGGTGTTTTTCATGTCCGCAATCCCGGATTTTAGCCCTTCAAAATATTTTTCTTCCATTGGCAGCCGCCACAGTTTTTCTCCAGCGCTTTGGGCAGCTTGTTCTAGTTGGGCGGCTACAGCATCATCAGGAGTAAACAAGCCAGCAATATCATCACCCAAGGCTACAATACAAGCACCTGTGAGGGTGGCTAAATCAACGATCGCATCTACTCCTAATTTATCTGCATACACCAAAGCATCAGCTAGGGTTAAACGCCCTTCAGCGTCGGTGTTGTTCACTTCGATTGTTTTGCCATTTGATGCTTTTAAGATGTCGCCAGGGTGCATGGCGTGACCGCTAATCATGTTTTCTGTAGCGGCAGAAATGAAGTGAACTTCTACATCTGGCTTAATTTGGGCGATGGCTTTGGCTGCACCCAAGGTAGTACCTGCACCGCCCATATCCATTTTCATGGTTTCGATGCCGCTACCAGCACCTTTAATATTCAGTCCGCCGGAATCGAAGGTTAAACCTTTACCAATAATTGCTAATTTGCGTCTGGGTGTGCCTTGGGGTTTGTAAGTGAGGTGAATGAATTTTGGCGGTAAATCTGAGGCTTGGGCAACTCCTAAAAAAGCTCCCATACCTAATTTTTCGCAGTCTTCCCGTTCTAAAATTTGGATCTCAATGCCGTGTTCAGTGGCGATCGCCTGGGCTGTTTCTGCTAAGGTAATCGGTGTGACTTCATTAGCTGGGGCGGCTACCAATTCCCTGGCTAAATTTACCCCAGAAACGATGTGATTGGCGCGGGTAATGGCTGCTTCTTGTCCACCTAATCCCAGTAAATCTACGGTTTCAATTTTTCCGCCTTTATCTTCCGGCTCAGATTTAAAGCGAATGTCTTGATAAAGGGCTAATTGTATACCTTCAGCGATCGCCTGAGCAGTTTCTGCCGCGTTGTTATCCCACAATGGCAAACTCAAACCCAGGTTTTTGCTTTTTTGCTTTTTTGCCACCCTAGCCAAAGCAGCCGCAGCACGCCGCAGAGTTTCTAGTTTTAACGCTTCTGGTTTGCCCAAACCGACTAAAATTACTTTCCGGATGGAGCTACCAGCACTGACACGGGTGAAAATGCTGCTATAGGCTTTGGCTGTAAATTCTTCCTCAGCAATCAGTTCTTTTAAGACACCGCCAAACTGCTCATCTAATTTTGCCAGTTCGCCAGTTAACTCTACGGCATCTTCAAATAATCCAATTGCTAAACTATCGCCTGCCCACTCTAGCAGAGGCGTGTTACTAGGTTGAATTTTCATTTTGCGAATTTATCTAAATTTTCCTACTTTTACCAGTATTACTTAAAATTCTTTTTTCTTTGGTGAAGTCTCTATTAAGCAACGCCATACCCTGTGTAGGGACGTTTGTATGGAGGATGCAGCCCTAGAACTATATCTTCTTTAGGAATGCCCATGTCTAATAGTTCTTGACCGACATCAATATCAGTTGTGTTCTGTTGCAGCCAGATTTTGCCGTCTTTAATATCAAAGTGCAGGATGGTGTGATATACACGCTTTAAGCCTTTCCAACCCACTCGCATGAGTTGGTAATGATCTCGCACTGAGTCAAAAAATAGCTCGTTTTCTACATCTTCTTCATGGGATTTATACTGACTATGTTTTTCTAAAAGAGTTTGGATGCAGGAACGATAATTTTCTAGCTTCTCCATTGCACAATCTCCTCAGTTACAGGTTCGTAAACAATGAATTTTAATTGATAGCGATTGATTATCATCTGAGCAAATTGACTTTGAAAGAAGGTTTCATAAGTTTCTAGGGGAATTGCCAAGTAGAGCAGACGCTCAGGTTCATTCACTTCCAGCATAATTCTATAGTTCAGGAATTGCCCCAAAGCCGTATGGAAATCACTAATAGCTGAAGTCCCAATAAAGCTTTTGATTTCCACGGCAATTTTTTCTTCACCTCGCTCGGCTGCAATCAACCTCTCGGCGGCCAAATCAATTTTGACTTTAATTTCTTCCCATTCGAGTTGTAGTGGATCATCCGTAATGATCCACTGGTCTTTTTCTAAACCACGTCTGACTGCTTCGTGAAACAAGTCTTTTGCCGACATCACCAACCTCTAGAAGAACTCGCTCATATTATTAATTTACGAGTTTTCTATACCCTTAAGTTGGGAAATTTTTTCACACTCAGATAATAAAGGACTCGCCAAATCAGGATTTTCTTGGGCAATTTCTTGACATCTAGCGACTAAAGCAATGGCAAAATCAGGGTTTAGTTGTTGTAATAGCTGATCTAAAGGCTGGGGTGATTTGATGTTTTGAGCCATCTCTTGCAATGATTCATCACTCAAATTAGCAGCTTTTAATTCTGGTAAAATTTCTTCCCAAGTCTTCTGAGGATAACTGGCGAGGATCATTTGCACTAAAATCTGATCCATGATGGCTTCTTGCGCCAAAGCAGTTTCCAGATACTCTTCACTTTCTGCTTGTAAGGTGGCTAAAGTTTCTGGGGAAGTCAGGGAAGCGGATTCATTTAGCTTGGCTTCATAAAATCGACAGGCTGCATATCCTAAAGAATAAATCATTGTGGCGTTGGAACTAGTGGCGATCGCCGCACCGGCAAAAGGCACATTTCGCAGCAAACCTAAACCGCCCAATCTTAAAAGACGACCACCACCCAAACCTAAACCAAAAATTCCCAAAACTTCACCCTTCCGGGCGGTATCTTTTAAATCTAAACCATAAACCGCAGCAATTTCATAAATCATTTCTGACTGTAATTTAGTGGTTGCAGCCAAATCAATAGCCAACAAGGCCGCCGCCACTCCTGGCAAAATACTACTAGCTAGACCAATCCCCCCGGCTTTTCTGGCTTTATCAACCATAATCCTGTGGGCGATTTGACTGGGTGATTCATCAGGATACTTTTGCTTCAGCTTATTTACAGATGCTTCCGCTTTTTCCAAATCGACACTTTCACTAGGGCTAATTAACCAATTCAGATTTAATAACCCAGTTAGTTTTCTCACAAACCAATTTTCGCTGATGTGATTAACTACATCACCAGTGGTTTGAGTACCTTTTTCTATTAATTTATATGTTTCCTTTGCAGCGACTACTCCCGCCCCAATGGATGTATCTAAAACTATTTTGCCAGCTTCGGCGGCAGTCTGGGTAATTGCTTCTCCTACCTTACCCACAGTCTCGCATACAGATTTATGATCTGATTTGTTTACCTCTATTTCTGGTTTGGATGTCTCTGTCATTGTTAAGCACCATATTAACAGCCTGTTGTTTCGTTTGTAACGAATGATGGCTGGGGCTGACATCCTCCAGAATGAGCAAATTTCAGTTAATCGGAGATTTTGCGATTGCTTCACTCCACTTCGTTCCGTTCGCAATGACGTGCAAAAAAGTGGGATGCTCTCTTTGTATCAAGAGGAGGAATTTGTTCAGCAGTTAAAGTTACAACTTGTCCATCTTGCCAAATGCTAATAGATTCTCCTAAACGGCGGT
>PWQB01000472.1 GCA_003556955.1 Nostocaceae cyanobacterium CSSed10_463m | reverse complement strand
GAATAAAATAGCGCTTGAATTTCTAAAGGATATCCATAGATACCCATACGCCGATAAATCATACAAGCGCCATCTGGAACTAACAGCGTGGGATACATATCAAATCTTGTCGCCAAGCAGAGTTCCATAATTAAGATAATTCCTTGCTGAAATTCCGGCTGCAAGGCGAAACTTATATCTTTTGTAGCTTTGACATAGGCATATAGTATAATAACCCACCACAGACAAGAATCAACAGGTGTAACTCTGGCGATCGCGTGTTCACCAAAATCCGTTTCTAAAGTCTCTTGACCATCTTTTGAAACGACTTTGAAGCTACCTGGTATCAAACCTTGTCCAGGTATATAAGCATCAAATTTGTTTTTTTTCGGCTGTAATTTTAAAGTTTCTTCTAAAAAATTACGAACAATATCATATTTACCTTTGATCAGAAAAAGTAATGCTGAGGGGACAAAATCTCTGATAAAACAATGGTCATGGTTTAACGCTGTTTGCGAAGGATCATAGGTGGCAATTATACCTACAGGACGACCTTGGTAGTAAAGAATCGACTTTTCTAAAATTTCCCAAGCCTGTTTCTCTAAATCATCAACTATTACTACTTCCTCTCTTTCCATTGCGAGAAACACTCCGTTGTGATGGGGTTTTGGCAAGAAAAAAACCAGAGTTCAATTCTTCCTTTTCAATACTTTTTAGTTTAGGAATGCATACAGCACTTGGTAAGTAAATCAAGTACACATCCTCATCTTATAAAACTTGTAATTTAGGCAGAAAAAACCACATTGTGTACATATTCTGATGTGATGAGATGTACTGTAATTTTTTGGCACGATATATCTAGGGCGATATTCTATCGTCCATACTCTGAGGATAACCAAAGTTTGTCATTTACCTTATTATCTCATAGGCTCTATTTTAAAAGTGATCACTCAGAGCAATTTCGAGAATAGCAAAAGCCCCAAAGGATAACAAAGGGGCTTTTAAATTAATGTTTATTTTGGACAGTTTATACACTTTCTCAGAACTATTAATGCACTTCTTTTGACAATAGCAGTGTCATCAACCTATCGAGGTATATAAGGTTCTACACTGCCAATTTCAAACTCACAAGCGCGGGAAATTGCTTCAGGTGGTAATTCATCAAAGCTCACCAATGGTAGATAATTGGGATTATCCATCAGTTCTTTTGCCAACAAAAACCCAGCAATTGTCCAAGTTTGATATTTCCTGGCTTGTTTGCCAATTAGTCGCCCTTTCTTACCGTCATAATACTCTGGCCATTCATCTTCACTCAGCCTGGTTTTGGCAATTTCAATAGTCCTTCTAGCTAAACCAGTTCTGTTGGTTTTGACAGCTGCGGCGGCGAACATCCACATTAATACCGGCCAACTACCAGCATTATGATATGACCAAGGGATATTTTTGGGGTCACATCCTGTGACAATTCTGTATTCTTCGCTTTCTAAAGCTGGGAAACAAATTTTCATCGGCATATCTCCCACCAAATCGTCCCATCGTTCCTCAATTAGATTCATAATGGCTTGTGACTGGTCTTCAGTGGCTAAATCAGAAATAATCGCCATCAAGTTACCCAGTGCAAAAAAACGCGTATCTAACTGCGATGGACCGACATTACCAGCTAAATAACCCCCTTTTCGTGGTAGCCACTTGTCTAATTCGTAGTAGGGAAGAGAGTCTACATAGATATTAAATAGATTCACTGCTCCTTTGCCATATTCTTCACTTCTGAAGCGATAAATTGCATTGAGGCGATTAATATCTATCCAATAATGCTGGCGAATATGAGAGCATAAAAGCGGTAAGCGGTTATCAATGGCTATAACTATGTCTTGATTACCTGGACAAACCAGCATTTCACGCGCCGCACGCAAAGCAGCAAAAAATAACACCTGAAGTTCTAGAGGATGACCATAAATACCCATACGCCGGTCAATCATACAAGCACCATCGGGAACCAACAGCGTCGGGTACATATCAAAGCGATTAGCCAAGCAGATTTCGATAATTAACCGGATACCGTTCTGGAACTCAGGTTGGTAGGCGATGGAATAATCCTGTGTAGCAACTACATAAGCACGCAACAAAATAATCCACCATAAACAAGAATCTACTGGCGTGACTCTGGCGATCGCGTGTTCCCCAAAATCTGCTTCTAAACGTTCCTCTCCATTTTCTACTACCACTTTAAAGCTAGCTGGAATTAACCCACGTCCAGGCTTATAAGCATCTAATTCCCTTTCTTTAGGCTGCAATTTCAAAGTTTCTTCCAGGAAATTCCGAACAATATCTGTTCTACCTTTGATCAGAAAAATTAACGCTGAAGAAACAAAATCCCGGATAAAGCACTGGTCATAATTTAGGGCTTCAACAGATGCATCATAAGCGGCTACAGTCCCAACGGGGCGACCTTGATAATAGAGAATTGACTTCTCTAAAGCTCGCCATGCTTGTTCTTCTATATTTTCATCTGTTAGGACTTCATTTATTGGCATCGCTAGGTAACTCCATTGAGGGGGTGATGGTTTAGTAGATGCACCTTCATTGATTATTTATGCTATTTTTAGCATAACAAAAACTATGTTTTAAATAGCAAATTGCTGCGAGAAAATAACCTATAAGTAATAACTTAAGCTACCAATTTCTCTGCAACTTAATCTATAATTAGTTGATGGTTAATTCTCTTATTTGTCACTTCTTGATGAATCGTAGCTAAGTAATTTTGGACTCAAGCAACGTCATGACTCCTCGAAACAGCTACACCCTATATATTCCCAGATAATTATGTATCATGTCTGTACATCCGTAACCTGACTTAACCAAACGATATATAGCAACCGCCAAGGTGCTTAGGACATGGCAAAAGTCTAAAAACCAGCCACAGCAAGTATTTCAATTTTGACTTTTGACTTTTGAGTTGTGCTATATATCTCCGTTACTACTCAAGGTGTGTGCAGTTTTCACTATATCTAGTAGATTTACTTAATCAGAATTTAGTTGTGAGGCGGTTAATTAAATCATTCCCCTATAACTTCATAATTTATAATGTTTTTTCAGAATATGCAATATAAAAGCTCAACAATTTTAGATGTCAATACTTCTCAGGGGGTGTATATTTTACCTAAATTACTGATAATCAGGCGAATTTTTGCCAGTAAAATCAAAAAATATACATTACACAGAACTTAAAGCAGATGCAGGTTTTCCGCAAGACACCAAAATATGGCAAAAGTCAAATGCTTGCGGTGAATTGGTTTTGAGATTTTGTCCTGTCCTAAGTCCTTGGCGATTGCATAATTACTACACCAATATAAAGTAATGATAGAGACAATTACAAAACCTGAATAATTAAAATTCCAAAATCGCAAATCTACTCAATAAAAATTGAGTGTTTTCGCAAAATTTTCCAATAATTTGAGTTATATCACTCAGTCGCTAGGTAAATCATAAATCAACTCGTTATTTATCAATTTTTAGTTAATAACGAACCACACCAGGCGCAGAGGACACAGAGGAAGAAAGGGGCAATTTTAGATGCAGTTAGTTGATGGCTGAGGACAGATGATATGCGTGATCAAGCGCTTGCATGGAGGATTAGCACCATTCCCCAGAGATGACAGTCTTAATTATTAATTTACGGAGTTGTAGAATAGGAAGTAATTTGAGTAACTTGGTTTTGAGCATTTAATTTTAAATGCGTTTCTTCTAAATAATAAGTGTCATCTCCTTGCTCAAAAAGACCACTATACAACTTTATTTGATCTGGGGTTTTCTCGGTTTTTTCAAAAG
>PWQB01000078.1 GCA_003556955.1 Nostocaceae cyanobacterium CSSed10_463m | reverse complement strand
TTTCATAAACCCGCCCCTACATCAAGGCTTTCAGCAATCAACAATGTCCTATACCCAAAATTATGCCAGGATATTACTATAAGTAGTGTTTAATTAAACTAAAGGTTTAACTAATATATAGTATATTCACTCATGGTATAGTTAAAATTACTTGTAGCTCGAAAACCCTACAGTTACTACGAAATATACTTGTCGCCCTTCAGAAAATAAAATTAGCGGACACTTTTGAGTTACTAACTACGTCATCTATCTGACTGTGCTAATTTGCTTCTGTTTATCGGAGGCAAATATTTGTTGTGGATGGAACAAACAACTAACGACCAACAAACCCTTTAGTAAGCATAAATGTTTGTAGATGATATGACTAGGAAATTTGATCACACAAAGATATGGCAAGCATGGGGAGCTAACACATTATTCGAGGCTATGAAGAAGTTATCTTTGATTGTGCGATCGCGATCGCTCAAAAGTTTCTTTCCCATTCTTGCCTGCATATCATTTATTACAGTACTGCTACTGAATAGTTTTAATCCAGTCATGGCACAGCTACCGCGTCAAGAGATTCGCGGAGTTTGGATTACCAACAATGATTTCAACATCCTCAGAGATCGTGCCAAAGTCCAATCAGCCATGACTCAATTACGGGAGCTAAACTTTAACACCATCTATCCTGTAGTCTGGAATTCTGGTTATGTGATGTACCCCAGTCCTGTGGCAAAACGGGCAGGTATCCAGCCCTTTGTCTTTCGAGGTACAGAAGGACATGATATTTTGCAAGACTTAATTACCCAAGCCCATCGCCGGGGACTCTTAGCAATTCCCTGGTTTGAGTTTGGTTTTATGGCTCCTCCCACCTCAGAACTAGCATTAGATTATCCCCAGTGGCTGACACAAAAACAGGATGGTGGACAAACTTCCATTAGTGCGGCTGGTGAAGTTGTCTGGCTCAATCCTTTCCATCCTGAAGTACAAAAATTTATCATGAATCTCGTCGTAGAGGTTGTGACTCAATATGATGTCGATGGCATTCAATTTGATGACCATACAAGTTTGCCCCAGGAATTTGGTTATGATCCCTACACAATTAACTTGTACACCGAAGAAACCAAAAATCGTCCTCCCAGCAATCCCAATGATCCGGGATGGATACGCTGGCGGGCAGATAAAATTACAGACTTTATGGTGCGACTCCACCAAGCTGTAAAAGCCAGAAAACCCAATGCGATTTTCTCGGTGTCTCCCAACTACTACGATTTTGCATATAGGCTTCAACTCCAAGACTGGCTAGCTTGGATGCGGCGAAATATTGTAGATGAGCTAATTGTGCAGATTTATCGCCCCGATTTGCAAAGCTTCGTGTCTAATATTACCCGCCAAGAAATTCAAGAAGCCCAACAAGTGATTCCCACAGGTATCGGTGTGATGACAGGTTTACGCAATCGACCTGTTTCTATAGAACAAATTAAAGCTCAAGTCAGGGCTGCCCAACAACGCGGTTTAGGTGTCACCTTCTTCTATTACGAAACACTTTGGGACTCTGCCCCAGAACCTGCAAGTAAAAGGATAGCGGGATTTAAAAGTCTTTTCCCCACTCCCGCCTTCCGTTCCGCAATGCAGTCAGCGAACTAGAGTGCTGAGTGCTGAGTGCTGAGTGCTGAGTGGGGAAAGTGCGTAGGGGCGGGTTTAAGCAATCAGTCTGTGGTGCGTCGAAATCCTTAGTAAACCCGCCCGTACAGGAGTGCTGAGTGCTGAGTGGGGGAAATTTTTTTAATTGGAAGTCTCTCACCCCAAAAACAGTTTATATGCAGGGTTTTGGCTTTCATCCCAATAGCGGTAGCCAAGGGTATCGAGAAATGCTCGCCACTCCTCCATCTCTTGGGGGGGTACTTGCATTCCTACGGCAATGCGCCCATAATCTGCCCCATTGTTGCGGTAGTGGAACATACTGATATTCCAGTTGGGACTCATGGAACCAACAAACTTCATTAATGCCCCAGGACGTTCGGGAAACTCAAAACGATAAAGTAATTCGTTATGCGCTAGGGGAGAATGCCCACCAACCGTATGCCGCAGGTGTAACTTTGTCAGTTCATCATCTGTTAAGTCAATGGTTTTGAAACCGCAACTTTCAAAGCTTTCTAACATTTTTACTGCATCGGCACGGTTTTGAATTTGCACACCGACGAAAATATGCGCTTCTGTTTGATCGGCAATGCGATAATTAAACTCAGTGAGATTGCGTTGACCAATACATTCACAAAACTTTCGCAGACTACCCTGTTGTTCAGGAATAGCTACGGCAAAAATAGCTTCGCGACGTTCCCCAAATTCGGCTCGTTCGGCGACAAACCGCAAACGGTCAAAATTCATGTTAGCACCACAGGCAACGGCGATTAATGTTTGTCCCTGGATTTGTTCACGTTCGGCGTAGGCTTTGGCAGCTGCGATCGCCAATGCACCAGCAGGTTCTAAAATTGAGCGTGTATCCTCAAACACATCTTTAATCGCCGCACAGGTATCATCTGTATCCACCAGAATAATTTCATCCACATAATTCTGGCACAAACGAAACGTTTCTTCTCCCACTTCCCGCACAGCCACCCCATCAGCAAATAAGCCCACCTGAGACAACCGCACCCGATGTCCAGCTTTGAGTGATTGCGACATCGCATCAGCATCCACAGGTTCCACACCGATAATTTTAATTTCAGGACGCAAGCGTTTCACATAAGCCGCAATTCCAGAAATCAATCCTCCACCACCAATAGCCACAAAAATTGCATGAATAGGTTGCTGGTATTGGCGTAAAATTTCCATGCCAATTGTCCCCTGTCCAGCAATCACATCAGGATCATCGAACGGATGAATAAAAGTTAGTCCTTTTTCTGCTTCCACTTCACGGGCGTAAGCATAAGCATCATCGTAGGTATTGCCATGTAATAGCACCTCACCCCCCCTAGCTTTGACTGCATCTATTTTCACCTGGGGAGTAGTCACCGGCATGACAATAATCGCTCGTGTTCCTAAGCGACTAGCAGCTAAAGCCACACCTTGGGCATGATTTCCCGCAGATGCAGCAATGACACCCTGCGCCAGTAATTCGGGTGAAAGGTTGACCATTTTGTTGTAAGCACCCCGCAGCTTAAAAGAAAAAACTGACTGCATATCCTCCCGCTTCAGCAACAGTTGATTATTCAGTCGTTTCGAGAGGTTAGGGGCATACTCCAGTGGTGTTTCCTGGGCAACATCGTACACACGGGCAGTCAGAATCTGTACCAGGTAGTCGCAATACATCGGGTTAACAGGTAGGGCAATTTGAAATGGATTGTTAATTCTACCGTTATTCGGTGTACCTAGCTAACCATTAGTTCTTGTTGACGACGGCTTCTATTCATGGGAGTTTCAGGAATTTTATCTTGAGTGTAATAAATTAGACTTTTAAAACAACCTCTAAAGCCAGGACTAACGTCCTGACTACTAGCTAACATTTTTTATTCAGTTTGTTTAATATTTTATACTGGCTTTTTGATACTGCTTTCCTCTTTCGCAAATAGTTCTATTAAAGCAACCGTACCCACAAAAAAGGTATAAATCGCATATTTGATTGGGGTTTTTTGTTTTTTCGGTGCATAAAAAGCGGCAATTACTGCTTCAATTAAGTGCGCCGTCATCGCAAAACGTTCAATCCAAAAAATAAAATTTAGGCTGCTGGGAATACTAATGTTATTCATGACTGCATAAATATTCCCCAACTCCCAGGCGATCGCACCAGAAATAAAAATTGTGGATATAATCTTAATCATCGTCGCCAGTGTTTTCAGAATA
>PWQB01000694.1 GCA_003556955.1 Nostocaceae cyanobacterium CSSed10_463m | reverse complement strand
GTTGACTATGAGTCATGCCAATACCAGTGTCAGCTACGCTGAAAGTAATCATACCCGCAGGAGTCTTTGTGAGTAAATCTGTGTTTTCGCTCTTAACTGTTAAGGTAACTTTGCCATTGCTGGTAAACTTGGCGGCATTGCTGAGTAAGTTTAATAACACTTGTCGCATCCGAGTTTGATCTGCGTACATTGTGCCAAGTTCTTGATCACAATATACTTCTAGGATATTATTATTTTTATCAATAGCAGGTTTAACTGTCATCACCACATTATTGATCAGTGTGGCAATCTCAAATGTCTCTGGGTAGAGAGTCATTTTCCCAGCTTCAATTTTGGATAAATCGAGAATGTCATTAATCAGTTTTAGCAGGTGTCTACCAGCAGAGTTGATTGTTTCTAGGTCAGTGATGAAATCTCCCGATAACTCTAAATCGGTAGCGTCATCTTGCAGCAGTTGACTTAAGCCAATCACGGCATTTAATGGCGTGCGTAATTCGTGGCTAACGTTGGCTAAAAATATACTTTTGGCTTTACTAGCAGCCTCGGCTAACTCTTTAGCTTGTTCTAGTTCCTTTGTACGCTCAGATACACGTTCAATCAACCGATTTAGCGATTTAGCTAATAAGCCAATTTCATCTTCAGTGGTGACGGGAGCGCGTAAATCAAAATTAGATTTTCTGGCTACTTGTTCAGCTACTTGAGTCACAATAATCACTGGTTCCGCGATGGCGCGGCTAGTGCGCCAAGCTACGAGA
This sequence comes from Nostocaceae cyanobacterium CSSed10_463m, assembly GCA_003556955.1. The sequence goes on along the minus strand of PWQB01000694.1, from coordinate 3,075 downwards.
GCAGCGATAACCACTGACACCAACATACTCAGAATAACGATAAATCTTTCAACTTGCTTGGCCTGTTCTACATCTTGTTGCCGGGATTGTTCTTGAGTTTCGGCAATTCTCAGAATATTACTTAATCTTTGTGAGAGTTCCTGTAGCTGCATGGCTGTTTGACCACGCATTATTTCTAATAACTGTTCTTGTGCTAGTGCTATCTGTTCTGGTTGTACTTGCTCAGAGTCGATGGTCTCTAAGACAGAATCTATTTTGTTCAGGTATAATTCTAAGCTAGTACCATAATTCTGTAATAATATTTGTAAGTTAGCGCTGTTGGTGGCTAATGGTCCTGACCTTCTATCTATATATTTAGAAATATCTTGCTCTAAACTTTTTGCTGTGTTAACACTCTGAAGAAGTTTCTTTTTTGTATTTGGCAATTGTTGCGAATTTCCCAAAACTGCAACTAAATTGGAGCTATGGAGTTTTGCTTCTAATACTGCGTCTTTATAATTTGTGAGTAGTTGCCTTTGTTCTTGTGCTTGATTAAATTGCCTGATTTCTCTTCCTCTGTAGTAATTAGCAATTACTAAACCAGTCAGTGAACCAAAAAAACCAATGCCGATGGCGACAAAATAACCATAACCAATTTTTTGATGTATTCGCCAAGAACTAGCTTTGAGTTTCCCGCGCGAAGGAAATTCTATAGTTGGAAGTTCATTTCTTGAAGGCTCTTCGACTGGCACTTGTTTGTTTTGTGAACTGCTTTCAACAGGGATTGGTTTTTGAGTTTGCATTCCTCAAACATCCTTACTCTCGCACAAATATGACCGCATCAGTTTTGTTTGTACGATCACATTCATTGATAATTTATGGTTTAACAGTATCTTTGCTGATAAAAACTTACAAGAATCGCTTACTAGATAATTCTCACGAGTAAATGAGTGTTTGATTGCTTTTGAAATAAATTTTTACAAAAATACTTAACTATTGGCAAAAAAATCCCTAGATTAGTCAAACTTGGTCAACACTATAGTAGTTTTCAACTGGTAAAGACACAATTAATCTGATCTCTACAAGTGCGATCGCTTCAGTGCCGTTGCCATAGAATTAATTAACTACATATTATGTATACATAAAGTCGTTTACCACACTTTACACAGATAATTGCTTACCCAGCCTAGCAGATGAGAAAACTCTATATTCTTAATACTCAGTTAATTAAGACAATATTTTAACTATTGGCTCTTTGCTACCCTATCTTACTCTAAGCCTCGAAAATCCACACATAGACTATGTAAAAAATTTCTTTTTATTTCCTACTGCCAGGAACATCAAAGCTTAAAAATCCCATAGTGTGGCTTAATCCGATTGAAATCATATCACTAATTAGTCTAATTGTCAAATAATTACCCATTTATTATGGAAAGCTTCATTGGAAGTAGGGAACAGATATCAGGGGTAGCAAGGAGAATAATGTTATACTCCTTGCTTTTGTCCCTGTTAAATTTCCCTACCCTACTGCTTACTTTAAGCGATCGCTGCTGACAGCGACTGTGTTACCAATTGCTTGAGTAATTCCGCCTTATCGGTGCGCTCCCAAGGCAAATCTAAATCATTGCGCCCAAAGTGACCGTAAGCCGCGATGTCCTGATAAAAACGTCCGCCTCGTTCACTTGGTAAGTTGCGTAGATTAAAAACATCAATGATCCCGGCTGGACGTAGTTCAAATTTGTCTTTGACTAGTTCCAACAAAGTTTCATCATCGACTTTACCAGTGCCAAAAGTTTCTAGGAAAATGCTCACTGGTCGAGCGACACCAATGGCATAACTTAGCTGAACTTCACACTTTTGAGCCAACCCAGCAGCGACAATATTTTTGGCCATATAGCGAGCCGCATAAGCCGCAGAACGGTCTACCTTTGTGGGATCTTTACCGGAAAAAGCACCACCGCCATGTCGGGAATAACCACCGTAGGTATCAACAATAATTTTCCGTCCTGTCAGACCAGAGTCTCCTTGGGGGCCACCGATGACAAATTTGCCGGTGGGGTTGACTAAGAAACGTGTTTCTTGATTTGGCTTAATATCAATATCACCAAAAACAGGTTCAACTACTGCTGACCAGAGGTCTTGTTTAATCTTGGCTTGTATTGCTGCTTCATCAGTGATTTCCCCGATACTTTCTGTATGCTGGGTAGAAATCAGAATCGTATCAATACCTACCGGATACCCGTCTTCGTAGGCTACAGTTACTTGTGTTTTACCATCGGGGCGCAGGTACGGCAATTTACCTGTTTTGCGAACTGTTGCCAGTCGGCGAGCAATGCGATGAGCCAGACTAATGGGTAATGGCATTAGTTCTGGTGTTTCGTTACAGGCAAAACCAAACATGATGCCTTGATCACCATCGCCAATGGTATCAAATAGTTCATCACTATTCTGTTGACGTGTTTCTTGGGCAGTATTCACGCCTTGAGCTATATCGGGTGATTGCTCATCTAAAGCCACCAAAACACTAGCGCTGCTGGCAGAAAAACCATTTACAGCGTCTAAATAGCCAATTTCGGCTATTTTCTGGCGAGCAATATTGACGTAATTTACATTGGCTTTGCTGGTGATTTCACCAGTTATCAGCACCAAACCAGTGTTAACTACTACCTCAGCCGCTACACGACTACTGGAATCTTCTGTTAATAAGGCATCCAAAATCGTATCAGAAATCTGATCGCAAATCTTATCTGGATGACCTTCGGTAACTGATTCGGAGGTAAATAAACAACGTTTAGACAAAGAGGATTCCTCCTTTTCAAAGATTGCCACTGGCTAAATTTTGGTTATTTATTTAGTTCAGCAGCTAATTTATGAAATCATAACAATATTTACGCACTCCGAAGTTATTATTGCATTGATTTTTTATAATTTACACATTTATATTCAGTATTTGGCGAATAGAATCAGGTTTTATTACTGATATCTATCAGCATTTCCAATGCTCTTATGACAAAATTTGTAGTATGGCAAATATTGAGATATTGTTTCTGAATAAGAAAGGGGGAAACCCAGAAGTACCCCCGAAAGCTGTGGCAT
>PWQB01000765.1 GCA_003556955.1 Nostocaceae cyanobacterium CSSed10_463m | reverse complement strand
GCTTACAAGGAGAAGATATGTGATTAAATTGACGATAGTCATGTTAGCACTTTTGACTCTCACCTTCAATTAATTCTGCTGTTTAATTCAACACAAGATTAAGCCAGGGTTTGATATTTCCTGGTAAATCGGAATTAAAACGTAGGGGTAGTTCTGCTGTAGACAACGATTGAGCGTAAGCGGGTGTGAGAAATGGTTGGTAAATATCGGCTTCTGGTGTGTCTTGTTTGATAAAGGCTAAGGTGACACCACGAATTAACTGGCGTAAAGAATCGGTTTCTGCTCCTCGCTTTTCTCTGACGATCGCAGCAGCTGCACTAATCGGGTATTGTGGATCGGTAATACTCAAGTGAGTAGCACCAATGGCGGTTAATAGATACTTAGAACCACTCAATTGCTTAAAAGGTCTGATTTGATGCGGTAGGGCTGGGGTGAGTGCATCTTCAGTTGCAGCTAAAATTAATACAGGTTTGGTAACTTTTGTCAAGCCGTTTGTACCAAATAGTTTACCCACCAGTGGGTTGAGCGCGATCGCACTCTTAACTCGTTGATCCTGCAAACGTGGTTGATTTTCTTTTAAACCAGTAGCGGCGCACTGTAACCAATCGCCTGGTGATTCGCCAAAGGACAGAGAAGCCTTACAGAACTCGCGCAGTTCTTTTAAATCCACTTCTCCACCAACTAAGGCTAAAGCAGTATAACCCCCTAAAGAGTGACCAATGACATTGACTTGCTCTGTATTCAGTTTTCCTTGAAGTTGTCCTGGTTGAGTATTGAGTTTTTCGAGTTCGTTAAGCAGGAAAGTGACATCTTTTGGTCGCTCAATAAATTCACTGGCTGGAAGTAGTTGCGCCAAATTCATCTGATTTGCCGCGTTATTGATGGCTACAGAGTTACTACCAGGATGTTCAAGTGCTGCAACTGTAATTCCATGAGAAGCTAGATGGCTGGCTAAATAGCTAAAAAATCGCCGATTCGCTCCAAGTCCGTGGGAAATTACTACCAGTGGTGCTGGGGTGTGACTTTGACTCCAATAAATGTCTACAGGAATGCTGCGATTTCGTTGTCTGTCTCGTAAACTCAGTTTCTGCTGCTGAACTGGTTTTTTTCCTGTAGCTGCTGGGTCAAAACTTGGCTGAAAAGGGGTATTATTTTTGACTAATAATTCTCGTTCCAGCAAAACCCCGAAGGCTTGGCTTTGCAAGTTGTTGGCATTAAATTCTAGAGCAATTTGCAGTGCTTGAGTGGCATCTACAGTAATATTTTTTTGGGGATAGGCGCGCAAAAAACCTATTGCACTTAAACCGTTGATTTGACGTAGAGAGAGATAGAGCGCTGATTGCAGTCCTTCTATGGTGCTATCTGGGATTGCTGTTTTTAAAGAAGTAATTAATTTTTCACCTTGTGGCGATCGCACTAACTGATCCACAAATTTATCTGCCAAACCTGGATCTACTTGGATCTTGCGATATAGTAGTTCTCCTACTTGGGGCGTTAACACAAAGCGATAAAGTTGCAGATGCTCTGGTAGTTTCCCTGTTTGAGCAAATTTTTCTAAGTCAGCGATCGCTAAAGACTGTTGAAATGGCCCCAAGCGAATAGTAACCGTTTCTGCGGCCTTAGCTGCGGGAATACCCACACTGCAACTTACAGCCAGAGTTAAACTGCACAGCAATCCTTTAATCAAGGACATTTGAGATAGATTTTTATCCAGCCAAGAGTACATAGGATCAGACCATTTCAAAGGTAGGTCATTGTATTGACTACCATTATGGGTTTGAAGTTGCTATCGCTCATAAATTAGATAGAGCAACTTCAAACTCAATTTTCTTAAAAGAAGCCGAATATAGCCCGGAACACTCCTAATAAACCACCTAGAGGATTAAGTACTGCACCCACACTGTCGCCAGTTCGGGCTAAACCAGAACGGTTGACCACAATCACATCATTATTGCGGAGTATGGGATTAGTCTCTTCATTAATTCCTTGAGAAAAATCAACTTTGACTTCCCGCTTAGTTACAGAACCATTAGGGTTCAGGCGAACTAAATCCACGGTAGTTTTTCTGGCTCTAGAATCGTTGAATCCACCCGCAGCTAACAACGCCTGGTTTAAAGAGCTATTAGGCTTAATATCTACACTTCCTGGTCTTTTAACTTCGCCCACCACACCAACTTGAATTGTTGCAGGAGACAAAGTAGTAGCAGCTAATTGAGTAGCTTCTGCCGTATTGACCTCAGTAGCAGTGGGTATAAAAATAGTATCTCCATCCTGGACAATGATATCTTGATTGATATCACCAGACTGTAATAATTGCCAAAGATCGATATCTATATTTTGTTCTGTACCTGTTCTTGTGGGTCGGCGTAACCTGAGATTGCGAACATCAGCTTGTGATGTAATTCCCCCAGCTAATTGCAGCGATCTCATTAGAGTCGGGATACCACCTTCGCCACCACCTGGGCCGACTAGATAGGAACCAGGACGATTCACTTCACCAATAATTGCCACAGTCCTGGGTGTGCTGGGGCTGGCCGCAAAGTTAGCTGCAAACAGATTCCGGGCTTCGGCGATGTTAAAAGTAGTTGCAGTTGGCACAACAATGGTGTCGCCATCCCGTAAAGTAATATCCTGGTCTATCCGACCCGTCTGAATTAGTTCCTTTAAATTCAGATTAACCACTTGCTCAGAAGAACGTCCTATCCTACGTCTCAATTGCACTTGAGTCACATCTGCTGCCAAGGTTACACCCTGGGCTGTGGTTAGTGCAGCTAATACAGTGGGGTATTGTACGCCAGGATTATTACCTGCGCCCCCTTGTAAGCTCAGAGTATAAGACCCTGGACGTGTGACTTCTCCAGCCACCAAAACATTGATCGGGCGAGGAGATAACAGGTTAACTGAAATTAGAGGACGTTTGAGAAAGCGAGAATACCTGTTAGCAATTTCATCAGCAGCTTGTTCAGTTGTTAAACCCAAAACCGGAACACTACCAATTAAAGGTAGGTTAATTGAACCACCGGGAGGTATTTGGTATTCTCCAGTATATTCTGGTACTTCAAATACATTGACACGAATTAGATCACCACCGCCTAACGTATAGTTAGTATCTATGGCTATGCCTGGTGAAGCTTGTTGTTGTGTGGAAAAGATAGGTTGTGTACCTGCCGATCCTGGTTGGACTGTAGGGAAAGCTGGTGTTGTTTGTGATACCAGTTGTCCTTGAGCGACGCTGGCAGAAGGTACAGCAACATTGACAGCCGTTAATAAAGCCGCACCCAAAAATGGCTGGGTGAAGAATTTTAGTAAACCTGTGTTAAGCATCGTATTTACCTGAGACGCTGAGACTGTGGTCGGCATAATTGTCTAAATATTTTAATCTTGACTATACTTAATTATTCAAGTTCCTCGCTTCAATTGTCCCAACATTCTTATTTTCCTAGCAAAGTGTAATTTTCCGGAGCGATATTATTTTTTCTTCCTGAATTATTCATAAAGTTAAGTTAAAGAACCAGGATAATTTTAATTTGGTATAAATTATCTTGTATAAAAACTGATTGATTTTTATCAAAATAGTTGGTAGTAAGCTTTAGTAACTATGTTTAGAGGATGTTTGAAAAGTCCTATTGTCGGTAGCAAAACATTCTAGATCCCCCTATATCCCCCTAAACCCCTTCGGGGATGCGCCTTCGGCGTAGAAGAAGGGAAACTTTGATTCTAATTCCCCCCTTTTCAAGGCTAGGGGGGATCTGCGAGTGCCTAAAATCACAGCCAACAACTTTTCAAACACCCTCTTAGAAACCCAGCCGTACTAATTAATTTTCATGAATCGATTT
>PWQB01000370.1 GCA_003556955.1 Nostocaceae cyanobacterium CSSed10_463m | reverse complement strand
TTATTTGCACAGTTTCAAACTTTAATAATAATGAGATAGACCGCAAAACAGAAGGAAAGATGATTACACCAATGCGTGTTTTTGTGCTAATATTCAACGCTAACACTGAAAATGAGGGCATTCACTCAATTCGGGTGGCTGATACTTCGTCGTCGCAGTCAGGGGCTGTACGCAATAAAATTTTGATGTTTGAGTCAGAAGATGACGCTCTGCGCTTTGCCCTGTTACTGGAAGCTCAGGATTTCCCTACCCCTACAGTGGAAATGCTCGATGCTGAGGAAATTAAGGGGTTTTGTGAAAGTGCTGGCTATGAATGGGAAATTGTTCCGGCCAACAGCGATTTAATTTTACCCACAGAACTGAATTTGGAAAATACTGACTGGCAAGGTGATGCTCAAGCAGAGGATAATGATGACGATAGCTATCGATCTAACCAAGTGCCACCAGCTGCACCAGAAATGTCTGATTCTGAATTAGAAAATATGCGGCGCAAATTTGAAGGTTTGTTGTGATGTGATGGGGAAATAGGGAATGGGGAATGGGGGAAAAATATCCAGCTATTTAGTAAACTATGCCAAATTTACAGGAACGGGGCTATCTTTTAACTGAACAGGTAAATCCTGATAGTCTTAACTTAGATCAACTCAGTTCTGTTGAGTTGGTGGATTTGTTTAATCGTGAAGATGAAAAAGCAGTGGCGGCGGTGGCGGCGGCTCAAATTCAGTTGGCTGAGGCCATTGATTTGGCTGCCGAATGTTTGAGTCAAGGAGGACGTTTATTTTATGTGGGTGCGGGGACTAGTGGTAGGTTAGGGGTGTTAGACGCGTCTGAATGTCCACCTACTTTCTGCACACCTCCGGAGTTGGTACAGGGAATTATTGCTGGTGGTGCTGGTGCATTGGTACGCAGTTCTGAAGATTTAGAAGATCGTATCGAAGATGGGGAAGCGGCGATCGCCCAAAGACACATTACTCAATTAGATGTGGTAGTAGGAATCACTGCGGGGGGGACAACTCCTTTTGTCCACGGAGCGCTCAATGCTTCTCGTCAACGGGGTGCTAAAACTATTTTTATTGCTTGTGTACCTCAAGAACAGGTACGCTGTGATGCTGATGTTGATATTCGCTTGTTAACTGGCCCAGAAATTTTGGCTGGTTCAACTCGTTTAAAAGCTGGTACAGCCACAAAGCTGGTTTTGAATATCCTTTCCACTGGGGTAATGGTGAAACTGGGTAAAGTTTACGGTAATCGGATGGTGGATGTAGCGGTAACTAATCACAAGTTACGCGATCGCGCTTTGCAGATGTTGCAAGACTTAACAGGTTTAAGTCGGGAAGCTGCTGGTTTTTTACTCGAACGTAGTGGGAAGTGGGTAAAGCTGGCGTTGCTGATGCACTGGACTGGTTTAGATAAGGAAGCAGGCGATCGCTTACTTGCCAAACACCAAGGTAATCTGAGAGTAGCTGTTGCTAGTTACAAAAATCACCAATCACTTTGATTTCTTGTATACTCATGGTTAACATTAGCCATGAGTAATTTTTTGCAGATGCTATCACCAGACAGGAATTAGCGAGAAACTAAAGGTGATAGCACAACTCAAAATTAAAATACTGGCTGTGAATTGGTTTTGGAATTTTATTTTTAAAGTCTAGTCGGTAGACAAAAGTTAAGCTAAGTTGATTAAGGTAAAATTTCTAGTTTCCTCAAGTAGTTGAAATTTAGAGCTAAAGGTCAACTACTAACAGTGTTATAGAAAAAACTAAATTGGACTCAGATTCGGTAATTTATGGCTAGACTATCTCACGAGTTACAACGCTATTTTTTTGACGAAAACCGCACCACAGACGTAACTTTAGCAGAAATCCTGCTGCTAGCCAAGGAACGAGTTTTTGGGTTTTTGCTGGTGATTTTGTCTCTGCCTTCAGCTTTACCAGTTCCTGCGCCTGGATACTCTATTCCTTTTGGTATTTTGATTTTTTTGCTGGCCATACAGCTGATTTTTGGGGCAAAAATTCCTTGGTTACCCCCAAAGATGCTGAATCATCCCATTAAGCTTGTAACTGTTCAGAAATTTTTAAAGGCGGGAAATCCTTGGTTGCAAAAAATTGAGGCGATCGCACGACCACGTTTGACTTATATTTGTACTACTCTACCAGGTAAAGTCACTATTGGGATGGCGATCGCCTTAATGGCCATTTCCATGATGATTCCCATTCCCGGAACCAATACTATCCCAGCCATCGGAGTTTTTGTGACTAGCTTTGGTTTATTGGAAGATGATGGTGCCATTAGCTTAGGAGGTTTAGTTATCTGTTTAATCGGGGGGATTTCCAGTATTTCTATTTTAATTGCCGTGATTTGGGGTGGTTCTAGTCTGTTGGATTTACTCAAGACTTGGCTGGGGCGTTAATCTGCAAAAATACCACTAGAGGCGTATGGCATAAGTTTACTAACAGTAGATAATACTGCCATGACTGCCTTAAACATTAACCTGCATTTATTTCTGGAAAACTTACTGTTTTTCCTGTCGGTGACATCTTTTTTTATTGTTGTCGGTTGGGCGTGGAAACACGCAAAACCTTACAAAATTACCGAACTGCTTCCGACTTGGTTTAAGCTCTGGTTTAGTACAGTGCAAATACTAGGAGTATTGCTACCTTTAGCAGTAATGGTGTTATGGGGTGTATTTTGGGGCTATACTTCTGTACTCATCATACTTGCCTGGTACTTTGTGATGTTAGGGTTACAAATCATCACCGAAAGCATCTCCTTAAAAATGTTTCACAGTGTAGTTTGGGTAATGGTTGCTTATTTGTACGTGCCTTACCGCATTTGGCAAATGTATGAAGGTTTAATAATATTGGGTTCTGTAAGTCAATTCTGGTGGATCAAAAATTTGTTAATTTTAGAAATTATACTATGGACTGGGAACTATGCCTTAAATGTGTCACAGCTACCAAGATTACTTGGCTGGGAATTGAAGCACAACTCAGATGTTTAGCCTCAATTAACTGTAAAAAATTCCCTTACTATTGCTGATATCTAGCAAAAATTAAATGTGAAATGCTTGCTGTGAATTGCTTCTAGACTTTTTTGATATCCTCAGATTCCTATATGTTGCTATAATTGTAAAGTTTTTGAAGTTGAATGGTGTTCCAATTATCTAACTTTGAAGATTTCTATATATAGCATTTAATATTTCGATACTTATAATTCTAAATTTGCCTGGAGAGCAATGTTAAATCCCCTGATTTTGGTCTAAAATTAGCTTAAAAACCAAAATTAAGTAAAGCGATGATAATGAAAAAAAGACTTGCATTTAGGATTTAATTAAGTTAATATGAAATTATTAGTCTAAAAATGTAGATAGAGTATCAACCGCTACTGCATAAGCAAATTTCATCAGCACCGGCTAATAAAAGAGTTAGATGTATTTTGTATAGTCTCAACTTTTGGCTTTGCTGATTTCAAATATGAATTAGGCTCACGCATTAGCGAAGCGAAGCACGAAGTGCGTTAGGCGCAAAGGCGCAAAGGTAGGAAGAAAAACCAAGGTGATTTTGGCATTTCATACTTTAGTTCAGCAACGCCCAACTTTTAGTTGCCATTGCTAGGAAGAAGTTAAACTTGAGTTATATCTTGCACCAGCATCAAAAACCGCCCGATGTTAAAAACATCAGGCTCATAGCTCCAGTCATCTCAAGATGACTGATACCCCAATACGGTAAAGATTTCAGTCCCTTTTAGTGGACTTAAGCTATAAGACAAGAAATTTATTTCTTGGTGGGATATGGGTCAGGTACAAGATATGATTTTCAGCAATTTACAATGTCCCAACCT
>PWQB01000792.1 GCA_003556955.1 Nostocaceae cyanobacterium CSSed10_463m | reverse complement strand
CGCAGAGTCATTTCTGTGGATACACGATCATCAATATCCGTATTCGTACCGAACCACTGGACAATTTTACCTTGTTGATCGCGCATCGGCACAGCCCGAATTAAATGCCAGCGATAAGTTTGATCACTGCCTCGGAGACAGCGAAATTCAATTTCATGAGGTGTACCCCTGGCGAGAGATTGCTGCCAGCTTGACAGGGTAGTGGATAAATCATCAGGATGTATCCATTGTTGCCACCCCTCTCCGATAAGTTCTTCTGCACTACAAACAAAGTAGTCAACAGTGCGTTGATTGACATACTCAAGTTCACCGTTAGCTTGAGCAATCCATACTTGTTGCGGGATGGATTCTGCCAAAAAGCGAAAGCGTTCTTCGCTCTGATGACGTTGGCTGATTTCAGATATCAGCTGCTGATTAAGTTGAGTTAAAGCGGTGGTTCTTTCCGCCACACGCGTCTCTAACTCTTGGTTGATCTGGGTGAGAGCTGCTTGTGCTTGTTTGAGTTCGGTAATATCTTCTGCAATCCCCGCAAAACGGTAAACTTCTCCTTTTTCATTATTTACAGGAAAGGTTTTTGCACAAATCCAACGCACCTCACCGTTAGGCCGAACAATGGGAAATTCTGCGGTGACATTGTTGCCTGATAATAAGTTATCTAAAACATCCATGTAGCGATCGCGTTCTAATGGATGAATAGAATCAAGCAGATTTTTTCGTAAATTTTCGTAAAGGCGATCTGCTGGTAACTCTGAGTGCAAACCATAGGTTCCGCGAACACTATCGCTACTTCTTCCCCAAATTTTTTCGTAAGCTGGGCTAACATAATATAGTCTGTGATTGTGAGCATCCAGCACAAAAAAGACTTGAGGAATATTGTCTGTAACTTGCCGAAATAACTCCTCATTCCATCGCAGCGCTGCTTCGTTGCGTTTACAGGCGCTGATATTTCGCTGCACGGATACAAAATGAGTCACTTTCCCTTGTTTATCTAGTATTGGAACTAGATTCACTTCCACCCAATATGTAGAACCATTTTTGTGGTAGTTAATTAATTCTGTGCGAATGGGTAAACCGTCTTGGAGTGCAGTCCGAATTTTATTGAGTTGATTCCGACAAGTAAGTTCACCCTGAAGAATACGTGGTGTTTTGCCAATGACTTCGCTAGCAGTGTAGCCAGTCATCTTAGTAAAACCTGCATTCACATAAACTATTCGCGGTCCATCAGGTTCCTCTAACACATCAGCTTCAGTAATCAAAATAGCATCATTGGCATTTAGCAGTGCAGACTCTAGCAAACGCAATCTTGCTGCTGGAGTTTGAGAATATTCCCCTGAAGCTTCCTTTACTGTTGCTGCTAAAGCTTGACAAATACTTGCAGGAGTTATTGTCCCCACAAGTTGATTATGATCATCGATAACTGGCAAAATATCCAGATTATACTGCTGCAATAGTGAAAGTACAGTTGCCGTACTCTCAAATTCAGCAAGTTTGAGGCTAATTGTGACAACGTGCATCACTTCAGAAATCGTGGTTGTTGTTAAATCAACCCCAGAAGTTAAAAGCTGCACCACATCTGTTTGCGTCAACCATCCCACCACCTCCGCGACTGACACAACCAAGATACTAACGCCATGATTTGCCATGAGCAATACTGCGTCTAACACTGAAGTTTCTGGATCTGCTGTGACTGGATAAAAGTCAATAATTGACTTTAAGCACTGTAAGCAAGGAAGTTGAGGTAGAGCTTGCATAGAAGATTATGATAGCTATTATCAAAAAATAGTTAATTAAGGAAAATTATTTATTTAAGAATCTTCTAATATTTTGGTACAAATTAAACGATAATACCCAAATTAGAATTTCTATGAAATTAAAGTAAAGTTTGTATGAAGCAACACTTAAAACATTAGGTATTAGTGTAAAGGATCGAAATTTCCTACTATCCGTGTTGATTCATCGGGTTTCTACGCTCGCCTTTCTCCATAACGCAATAACCTTTCTATAGTTACAAGACGATTTTCCCAGGCTTTAACTTGATAAAGATTACTCATAGCTTGTGGGCGCATCCATAACTGAAATTGAGACTGGAATCGAGTCAAAGTTGCTCTAGCAGCAATTAAATTACCAGCAGAAGGAGAAATTGCTAATTGATTTAAAGCACGTTGTACCACTTGTACCTGCTGATTAAAATCTGAGATTGTGGCAGCAGACATTTGTAATTGGTTATTTTGTACCACTAACTGCCATTCTCTTTGAAGCGCAGTATAACGGACAGCAGCAGCTTTAAAAGGTTGACGATGCGGAATAGGTTCATTAGTTCTCAATGAAACCTGTCCTTGAGTATTGTAAAAAATTTCTTCTAACTGATAATTAAAATTCTCAGCCGCAAACAGTGCATAACCACTGACTGGTAAGTCTCTAATTAATTGTAGTTGGTCAAATGCTCCTACATGGGGCAAAGATAGCAAGCGAATACCTGGCAATAATAAGGTTGAACCTAATTTTCGCGAATTTATCCAGGGTTGGGCTAATCTTTGGAAACGAGAAGTGTCTTGAGCATAAGTCATTGGCACAATTAAATCTATATCTCCGCGCCTAGCCCAAACCTCCCAATTTTGTTGCAATTTTTGAATGCGTTCTATTTCTGGTAAAGGAAATACAGCCACCGAAAAAATCAAATCTGGACGCTTTTTGCGTAATTGCTGGGTGACTTGGCTGACAAAACTATCAACTTGTTCGGTGCGAAATACCGTCCACTTTTGCCACAAATCTCGTTGACTAGGAGAAATATTAACTGGATCTACGCCATGTAATTGTTGAAACTGCGCTCTTGCAGCTTTACCATAACCATAACTTCGTCCAGCATGAGGGTCTTGAAAAGGATAGCGAATGTAGTCTAGTTGTAGACCATCCACTTGATAGCGGGTGACAATTTCTTCATAGAGTCTGAATAAATATTGGCGCAATTCAGGATTAGCTGGGTCATAAAATGGTTTGGTTTGTCCAGTGGGAATAGTCTTACCTTGGTGATCGTAGTTTGCCCAATCAGGATTAACCGCTAGTACGGGGCCAGGATAATCAGGATGGGCATTAATTAGCCGATTGTGCATCTGATTTCCAGCCGCAAATACCCAAACCCAAGCGTGTAACTCCATTCCCCGTGCGTGGGCTAATTTCACCCCAGCTGCCAAGGGGTCCCAACCGCGAATTAATGGGTTAGATTGGGGTGCAACTTGGCTGGGATAAATCGGATAACCAGCGTTGACAGTTTCAAAAAAGACAGTGTTAATTCCCGATTTTGCTAATCTATCAAAAATTTTGGCTAGTTCTCTTTCACTACCAGCCTGAACAATAGTTCCCCTATCTAACCAGACAGCCCGAATTTCGGCTGGAGCTAATCTGCTATTGAGAGGAAACTGTTTCCATAAATTTGCCTTGGTTGCTAGCCATTTTTGCCGAGCTAAGGCGTATTGTTTTTGGGCAATTAATTGAGGTATTGTATTGACAAATTCTTTTGCTTGTGATAATGATTTTTCTTGATTAAGAATTTCGGCTCTCACCGAACTCGATGCTACTTGCGTCTGTTGTCCCTTCAGAGATGGGTTGATGGTCATTTCACCGACGCTATTAGCATAAGCTGATGCTGCTAGATGGGCGCTTTCTACCCGACCAATTAAATTTTCTAACTCTTGTTGCAGAGCGATCGCTTCATTACGACTAATAGGTGCATTGGAGTTGGGTGAAACATTCCAGCCTGTTGCGTGTTGTAGTTGGTCAAGTTCATCGGTGAGTTGGGGACGGGGAACTGGGGACTGGGGACTGGGGACTGGGGACGGGGGACTGGGG
>PWQB01000481.1 GCA_003556955.1 Nostocaceae cyanobacterium CSSed10_463m | reverse complement strand
TACTCCAGAAGCTGTACGAGAAGTTATGTCTCAAGTGAAAGTTAAACGTGCTATCCCCTTAAGAACTTCTGGAGCCTTTCACTCACCCTTTATGGCGGCGGCGGCGGCGGAGTTTCAAGATATTCTGGAATTAGTGGAATTTCAGCCAGTTGTTGTCCCAGTTATGTCTAATGTAGATCCATCTCCGTCTACTGATGCCAACATTCTCAAGCAGCGCCTCAGCCAACAAATGACAGGTTCGGTACGCTGGCGAGAAATTTCGCTGCAATTACCAACACAGGGTATTGAGGAAGTTGTGGAAATTGGCCCTGGTAATGTGCTAACTAATTTAATTAAACGCACCGCTCCTGACTTAACCTTAAAAAATGTCCGTAATGCGGCGGAATTGTCAGTTTAGATGATTGGGCAAGTTCATTCAAAATTCAAACAAGTTCGATTACCAACAGATAGTAGTGAGAGAATTGTGTGGCAATTTTGTATGCAAATGCACATAGTATTTAGAGAACGAACCGCCAAGCACGCCAAGCACGCCAAGAACTTTAGGTAAGTAATTTAGTGTAGGTTCACACATTAGACATCTGGTGACAAAGAATGTAGAGACCTTCATGGAACGTCTCTACAATGGTTCTGTGATTACGCATATTTTATTTTCACCAGATGTCTATTAGTTTGGTATTAGACCAAAAGCGATCGCGATCGCTTATGCTAAATTTTAATCTTACAGCAGTTTTCATGTATTTGAACCACATCTGTCGTAGGGGCGCAAGGCCTTGCGCCCCTACCGCATGGTCTATTTACCTGAAAATACCTGTAATTGAATTATCTTCTGTGACCAATTATTTATAGAGAAGAAAAAAGTGAAACAACATTAATTCAAGCACCCGGATTTATCCGTGGGGTATTTAATTTTGAATTTTGAATTTTGAATTTTGAATTCGGAGCGCAGCGACGTGACCAGAGAACGCGAACCTTTTATCAGTCTGGCACTATACCACGCTTTTAAGTGGTCAATTGTCAGTCCTATGCTTCATGCTTACTTTCGGGGGCGAATTTATGGGGTGGAAAATGTCCCCAAATCAGGGCCACTAATAGTAGTGAGTAATCATGCTAGTTATTTTGATCCGCCCATTGTCTCTAATTGTGTACGTCGTCCAGTGGCGTATATGGCGAAGGAAGAGTTATTTGAAGTCCCAGTTTTGGCACAAGCAATTAAATTGTATGGTGCTTACCCGGTGAGTCGGGGGAGTGGCGATCGCAATTCTATTCGTTCAGCCTTAGAATATCTGGAAAATGGCTGGGCTGTGGGTGTTTTCTTAGAAGGGACTCGCACCCCCGATGGTAGAATTACAGACCCCAAAAGAGGCGCTGCATTACTGGCTGCAAAGGCTAAAGCACCATTCTTACCTGTGAGTTTATGGGGTTCTGAGAAAATTTTGCAAAAAGGCTCGGCTCTACCTCGTGCAGTTCCCTTAACTATTCGCATTGGTAAATTAATTGATCCACCTAGTTCTACAAATAAAGCAGAATTACAAGCTGTGACACATCAATGTGCTACTGCTATTAATCAGTTGCACGATTTAGGGCGGTGAACTACTCAGACTTGCCTGCGGCTGGAGTTTGAGCTTCCCAATTCATCGGTAACAGCCTCAAAAACTCCATAGTTTTTTTGGTCTTACATTCCCTCCAAGGGCAGGAGTCCTGGTTCCCAAGACCCAAATCTTTCTCTTGCAACACTTACCTATACAGCTTGGTTTTCGCTTACGGCATTGGTGGTCAAGACATCTATCTATCTTACCAGAAAATACTAGGGATTCGTCATCCATCTTATCAGATGCAATCCTCATCCCCCGCTCCCTATCCCCACCCTACGAGTACGTTGAGGGTGGGGACTTCAGCGAGGAGTTAAGACAAAACCAAAGTTTTGGTAAAATCGGCCGTAGACGAATCAAGACGGGGAATTATGTCAGATTTAAGAACAGAATTAACAGAAAATCTGGATGAAGCTGAATGGGATTGGCTAATTCCTCATGTACAACGGGATGCGGTGATTGTAGTATCACAGGATTTAGACTTGCTGGATGTGGGAGTAGCGATCGCTAGTGATCAAGTCTCATCTGTACAACAGTGGATTGATCAGCAATTAATGGCTAAACCTTCAAATATACAAATGGGGAATTGGAATAGCGATCGCACCAAGCGCTTTCAAACTCTAATCATTCAGCCCTATGTTTTAGTACAAGAAATGGCCGCATCAGCATCTTAGTCACTGACAACTAAAAAAATATTCCACTGCTGAGGTAGGTAGGGGAGCAGGGGGAAGAGGCAGGGGAGCAGGGTGCAGGCAGGGTGCAGGGGGGATAAAGAACAAAGATAGTCTGATGAAATGGGGCAATTTATTTTCTGAAAATCCCTTAAAAATAAATTTTCGTAAGATTTGGATAAAATTTCAAATCTTACCAATACCCAAGTTCAACTCAATAGGACTTACGCAACTGGCAGATTATTTTAAGTTTGTAGTTAGGACTTTATTCCTCAAAATCAAGGACCAGAGCAATTACTTTCTTCTGCTGTGTTCTGCACCCGTGTAACCAGTCGCTACCCACATTAAAGCTCTAGCTCCATCACGGATAGATTTATCCACAGGTTCACGCATATTGTCTGAAGGTACTGGCACAGGTTTTAATTGAATACCCCGACTACCCAAAACTATCTCACCAATTACACGGGCGCGGCGCATATGGAACTCTGAAGTAATTAAGTAAACACTCTTAATACCTTGAGCTTGTAACTCATCTACTAATGTAGTAAAATTTGTCACAGTATCCACTGCTTCATAATCTAGATGTAATCGTTTGGGATCAACTCCAGCACTGGCAAACACATTTTCTGTGGATCTAGGTGGACTCCCCCCAGATATCCAAATTGGTAAACTTGGATGCTCGCGGACAAAATTGGCTGTAAATCGTTCTCTTTCTAAACGTGATGTGGAACCACCCAACACTAATACCGCTTGGGGGGGCAAAGTTTCAATTTTCGATTCTTGGTATCCCAACCACACTAATAGAGGTAGGGCGAAAACCATAAACCGAAATGTATGAGTTGTAAATAAGAGATTATTCTTCAAGGCTCTATACTTTCGTCTGTTGAGTCCAGAATTTTATCTGAGAAAAGATAAACGAATATGTAGGGTAGCAGATTTTGGCAAAGTCTACCCAAATAGGAATGGATATTTTTAATTAATACACCGTCGAATGTGTATTAACAGGATATATCGCAATTGATGCAATATCCTACACTGGATCGAAAAATTCCTCAAATACTTCACACCCCCTAGTACCGCAGGACGGAAGTCAAAAGTCAAAAGTCAAAAGTCAAAAAACTTAATTCTATAGGCTTTTCATTGATTTTGAATGGTCTGTCTATTTACGCCGTGCTGTACTAGTTATCCAGTTTCAACCTACGGGATGTTATATACAAGGGCGAAAACAGGAAAAACCAGCAAAAATGCTCAAACCACTTCAATTCTAGCAGAACTGGGGTTTTTTGACCGATTTAATGAAGACGGGACTGGCCAGGCTCGAACCGGCGACCTAGCGCTTAGGAGGCGCTCGCTCTATCCAACTGAGCTACAGCCCCAACTACAAAGCTAGTGCAAGCACATAGCAAATACTATAATAGCAGTAGTTTTAGCTAGACTGCCAAGAATTATCCCAAGAACCACCGCCAATTTCTAAACCACAAAGAGAGCTTTGTGCTTTGAGGATTGTTTGAGATTTTCCATTACTTAATTTGCGTAACTCTAAATCTAACTTTCCTTGCATGGTATCTCGACAACAGAATAATAAACCATTTGCTGTAGGCGCACGCAGGGGTGTACCAGGTAAATCTGTGGTTCCGGTCAATTCAACTTCATAATTTAAGGTTCTGGCTTGCATTTGCCATCTACCCCAGGGCTGAATATTCCATTTTACTTTTGCATTCCAGGGAACAAATTCATAAAACGTGCCTTGATAGTGCAGACCAATCATAGCCACAGATTCCATCCACCACAACACACCACGCTTACCACCGCCAGCCGTTAAAGCCAAATCGGGTTCGCCATCAAAGCTATTACAATTTAACCAAAACCATTTTTGCGGAAAAGCACCGCCCCAATTCTTTTCTTTGTAAGCTGGTGCGTTGGTAAATTCATAGATTTTGCCATTCCAATCTATTGAACCACTGGCTAAACCGTGAGCCATTAAAATTTGCCATCCAGGTTCAAAAATTTGTAAAGACGACAGCCAGCCGGCGGTTGATTGTTGAATACTATTTTGATTTCCCCAATAGTATATGGGCTGAATTTCGTACAGCCAACGGCAATAATTACCCGTGGCGGGATCGTGAATTGCTCCCTGATTTAAGGTAGCTGTGGCTTGATAGCCTTCTGTGATGTGACTTTCAAACTCAGAGGGGGGGAGGTACACAGGTGGGGTGTTCAGGTCGGTTTTACCCCAATGACCTAATCCCAGCACATCTTGACTACCCCAGAATTTTTGCACATCAGGAAAGGTACGACATATATACTCATCATTTGCCCCCAGGACTTGGGCTGCACCACCGCTATAAGGTTGACCGCCAATGGGGTCTTCAATAGAGTACATAAAGGCGAAGGTTTGCCCACAATCGGGTAAAGTTACGCGATCATACCAACCTTCAAAGAAACGGCGACTACTACCATCCCAATGGTATCCACTATGAGGCGTTTGGGTTGAATGAAGAAAATTTATGGGAATAGTTAACATATATCTTATAGTTGCCTGTTTCTTTTAGTATGAGCGATCGCCTGGATATTAATCATGCTTATGAAATTTTAGGACTGACACCGGGTGCATCACAAGGACAGGTGAAGCAAGCTTATCGTCAGTTGGTGAAAATTTGGCATCCTGATCGTTTTTCTGACCCACAGCAAAAACAGGAAGCAGAGGCAAAAATTAAGGATATTAATGTAGCTTACAACCAACTTAAGTCTGAACAGTTAAATACTGCAAGTGCGCCCTCTACTACGCCCACAAATACATCTACAAATCAGGTAAACGTATCTGTCCAGCGCTGGGATGCACAAAGTTTTTATAACTGCGGCGTGGAAAATGCTAGTCAGGGAAAATATGAGGAAGCGATCGCTAATTTTACCAAAGCCATTCGCCTCAATCCTAACTATGTGGAAGCTTACAAATATCGGGGTTTCGTTTGTTCTCAACTGGGGTTTGAATATCGAGCTGCTTCAGATTTAAATAAAGCCGCATCCTTAGAACTGGATGGGAGAGCCAACATTTATTCTAAATCGGGATATTCAAGGTCATATCGTCCTGTATTCCGGCGTAAATCTCTGTTATCAAGATGGTGTCAGAAAATCAAAAGACTACTGAGGATGAACAGGCGATCGCGATAAGATGTAATTTCCAATACTAGAATGTAAATAAATTTACTATGTTTTTAGGATGAGCGATCGCCTAAACTCAATGATCCGATGATCAATCTGATGGTGTACAGTGATAGAGTAACGTAATCAAGAATTTTTCCTCATTAATGAATAATAATGATTGAAAGTCTATACCTTGATACAAGTATTATTGGTTATCTGACAATTAGACCAAGCACCAATCTAATTACTGCTTCAAATTCAGTAATTACACAAAATTGGTGGGATACTCGTCGGCAAAATTTTACTCTATATATCTCGGAAGTAGTTTTAGAAGAATTAGCCAGAGGAGATCAAGAAATAGCTACTAAACGGCTGGATCTAATAAATGAATTACCATTATTAGCACTCAATGAAGCAGTGGAAGAATTAGCCCAGCAATTTTTGATAAAAAGCAATCTTCCTCCTAAAGCCTCTGATGATGCCTTGCATATTGCCTTAGCTACTGTTTATAAATTAGATTATTTGTTAACATGGAACTGTAAACATATTGCCAATGCACAAATTCAGAAAAAACTCTCACAAATTAGTATTCAATCTGGATATGAACTACCAACAATTTGTACACCTTATGAACTGATGGGAGACTAACTATGTGGAAAGATCAAGTGTTAGAGGAAATTTATAAAATCCGAGAAGAACACGCTAAATCTTTTAATTATAATATGCATGAAATTTGTAAAGATTTAAGGAAAAAACAGGTAGCTAGAAACAGAAAAATTATTACTCAGCCTCTGGTCAGATTATCATCTGAAACTACATAGGCGCAATAGTATGTAATTTCCAATACTAGAATACAAATAAATTTACTATGTTTTTAGTATGAGCGATCGCCTCAAACCCATGATGCAAAACTTAATATCTGTTCGCGTACTCAAAGGACATTCAGACACAGTTAAATCAGTCGCCTTCAGTCCCGATGGAAAGTTATTAGCTAGTGGTAGCGAAGATAAAACCATCAAAATTTGGTCTTTAACTCACACCGAACCCCGCACCCTTCAAGGTCACGGCGAATCTTCCTGGTCTGGGGGAATTAATTCTGTAGCTTTTAGCCCAGATGGTCAAACGTTAGCCAGTGCGAGTGATGACAACACTATTAAATTGTGGGATGTGCAGACAGGATCGGAAATTTGCACTTTCACAGGACATGAAGACAAGGTTTATTGTGTTGCTTTTAGTTGTGATGGCAAAACTTTAGCCAGTGGTAGTCAAGATAAAACCGTCAAATTGTGGTCAATAGAGACAAGAAGGGAAAAATACTCACTCAAAGGACATTCCGATGATGTTCTATGTGTCGCCTTCAGTCCAGACGGTAAGACTTTAGCCAGTGGAGGGGCTGGTAATGACAAAACTATCAAAATTTGGCATCTGGATCAACAACAAGTATTAACCCTCACCGGACATTCTGATTGGTTTGGCGGAATTAGTTCTCTGGTATTCAGTCCAGAAGGTAAGACTCTAGCTAGTGGTAGCTGGGACAAGACAATTAAACTTTGGCAATTGCAAGACGGTCAAGAAATCTCTACTTTGAGTGGACATTCTGACCATGTTTGTTCTATTGCTATAAGTCCAGATGGTAAGACTCTAGCTAGCGGAGGTAAAGACAAAATAATTAAACTTTGGCAGATGAATACAGGAAATCTCATCCGCAGTCTTACAGGACATGAAAAATCAGTTCATTCCCTCGCTTTTAGCCCGGATGGTCAAACCCTAGCTAGTGGAAGTGGTGATAAAACTATCATGCTATGGCCGGTTCAGGTAGACAAAACCTAAAACTTTAAGAAATATTACTCAATTATTACAGCAAATTAATGCTATTAAAGTTTGGTAAACATCTCACATAAATTGAATCTGAGGTGCTACATTAATTTCAAGGTACAAACAGGTTAAGAGTTAATTAAACTAAAACTTGAAGTTAGAGCTTGTACCTCCTGCTCTAATTGATCTCGCAATCCATCCTCAGTTGTCGCATCCTCTAAAAGTTTTTTCAGCCTTGAGTCGATTGATTTTTTAGGAGGTGTTTGAACTTACGAGCGAGAGATGCCTGTTTATCGAAATCAAGGATGCTCAATTTTGAGATCAACGATTGCGAAAATTGTCCACTTTAGTTGAGTTAGTTTACCCTGTTTTTGAAATCTTCTCGAAAAATTGCAACTTTAATAAACCGCCGTGGGTTACTGATACTTTTCCATCGTAACTTGTGGCGGTTTACGAATATGTAATCAATAACTATTGGCTCATTAACGTAATTACAGTAACTTCAGGTGGACAAAATAAACGTCCTGGGCGATAAGTTCCTAAACCTCGATTAACGTACAGCTGATTTTTTGACACTTGATGAAAACCTTTAGCCCATTCCCAGTATTTTACTACCTTCGTACAATCTCCTAGTAATAATGGTTTCCAAGGTTGTATTTTTTTAGGAAGTTTTTTCAGCAACTTTTGATAATGAAAAATTGCCGGGCCAAATCCTGGTATAACTATATGACCTCCGTGGGTATGTCCAGATAATTGCAAATCTACACGCCACTTTTGCAAAATTTTGGCAGTATCTGGGTTATGAGATAAAACAATGCGGGGGATATCAGAATTGAGTAAATCCATAACTGGTGCGGGGTTAAATTCCCGTGACCAATATTCAGCTAGTCCTATGATTGGTAAATCTTGTCCTAGAGGATAGGCTATTTCATTCCACAGGACTTTAACACCAATGCTAGTGAGTGCAGATGTAATTTCTGCTTTTGAGTGCTTGTAATGTATATCATGATTGCCGAGGACGGCGTAAATACCGCAACGACTTTGGAGATGTTTTAGTCGTAAAGCTAATTCGTGAATTGGTGTCGGATCATCGGTTACATAGTCGCCAGTTAAGAGAATTATATCAGGTTCAGCTTCATTACTAGCAGCAATAGCTTGTGCTAAAAGTTCTTCAGACAATCGCAAACCATCATAGTGAAAGTCTGTCAACTGTACCAGCTTTGTACCTTGCAAAGATTGTGGTAAATCCGCAATCTTAACCGTTATTTTATCTACTCTTAAACGTCCTGTAAACAACCAGTGCATAGGGCAACACCAGACTCCTCATACCAGTGTTTACAGCTTATCAAAAATCAAAATAAATCTTGGTTAAGTACCAAAAATTAATGTTTATTTGGGTGAAACTATGCCTTTTGGAGGATAATTTCTGTTACTTCAGGAGGACAAAATAAACGTCCTGGTAAATAAGTTCCTAAACCACGATTGATATATAGTTGATTATTACCTACTTGATGTAAACCTTGCGCCCATTCCCAATGGCGAGTGATAAAGTAATTGCTTCGCAAAAAAGAAAAGCGATACCGGATTTTTTTAGGTATATTTTTCACAATTTTTTCGTATGCAACTAATATCGGCCCTATTCCTGGAATCACAATTTGTCCGCCATGTGTGTGACCAGATAATTGCAAATCTACTCGCCACCCTTGCAATAATTCCGCCGTATCAGGGTTATGAGATAACACAATCCGAGGTATATTAGGATCTAGTTGATTCATAACTGCTTTAGGCTTAAATTCTCGTGAATAAATATCGGCTAGTCCGACTAAGGGTAATTCTTTACCAAAAGGATAGGCGATTTCATTCCACAGGACGTTAACCCCAATGCTAGTTAGGGCGTTGGTAATTTCGCTTTTGGAATTTTTGTAATATATATCATGATTACCCAAGATGGCATAAATACCAGCCTGACTTTCTAGCTGTTTGAGTCGTAAAGCTAAGTCATGAATGGGTGCGGCGCTTGTGGTTACATAGTCGCCAGTCAATACAACTAAATCCGGTTTTAATTGGTTGCTAGTGGCGATCGCCTTTGCTAACATTTCTTCTGACAGTCGCAAACCATCATAATGAAAGTCTGACATTTGCACCAATTTCTTACCTTCCAAAGATACAGGTAAATCTTTAATCTTCACCGTTAAACTCTGCTTACTCAACGGCCCAGATAATAACCAGTGCATAAGGTATTTAATAAACTTCAATTATGGAGATTACAGTTTAACGAAAAAATCATCTGATCACCAAGATGATCACCGGACAATTCCTGACCATTGAATTTTTTTCTGTTGCTCCCGACGATAAGAAAAGAAATATTCTGGAGTTTGGTAAGTACAGTAAGGCGCGATCGCAATTTGTTCAGCGCTAATACCCAAGCTTTCCAGTTGTAAAACATTGACTCGACGTACATCCAATTTAACTTTCCCAGGTTCAGGATCTGCGAATAAAGGTGAATTGGGTAACTGATGCAAAGCAGCGATAATCTGCTGTTCTTCTGCATGGGGTGTAATACTAGCACCCACTTCAGCCGCTACTTTCAGAGAAACTTGATAAACTTCACCGGCGATAGCTGGCCCCATTGCAATCCGTAAGTCATCCAGTTGACTACCTTGATTTTGCAGTCGCGCGATCGCTTGGGGAACAATCTTCGCCGCAGTCCCTCGCCAACCCGCGTGTAGTGCTGCTACTTGTCTAGTTTTGAGATCCCCAATCAATACAGGTGTACAATCAGCGCTGGCTACCCACACAGCTTGTAGAGGATGTTCGCTGATTAAACCATCTCCCAAGACTAAGCTAGAATCTTCTGAGCCTAACTGCTGCTCAATTTCTTGTGGGGTGAGAACTATATTGCCATGTACCTGCTGCAAACGATAAGCTGATGCTTCTGGGTGCAGTGCTTTTGTCAAATCGTGAGGCGATCGCGGCCAAAACTGCTGAGTAAAGAAGCCGTGATGCCAATCTTTGAGAAGACTACAAGTAAGATAGGGTAGTCCTTGCCAATTGTGCCAGTGCCAAGTGTGCATCTTGAACCAAATCGAAACAGCAATCAAAATCAATCAATTAATGCTAACTTGAACAACGGGATTTCGGTTAACGACTGTGGGATTTAATCGGCAACTCTTGGAAACTGCTCTGAAATCGGAACGTGGGGATACTTATTTACCATCCTCCCTACATATTTTTGAAAGTGTATCCTCAACAAATCAGACCTTGTGGGACTTGATCAAACAAGGAGCGGATAAAAAATCTGTAGTCATTGCCACACAGCAAACCTCTGGTAGAGGACAATGGGGTCGTCAGTGGATTTCTCCCACCGGGGGACTATATCTTTCGGTGGGTATTGTTCCTAAACTAGAAGCTACTGATAGTTATCAACTCACCTTAGCTAGTGCTTGGGGAATTGCTGCTAGGTTGCGTCAGTGTGGCGTAAGTGTGGGCATTAAATGGCCTAACGACTTAGTTTTGCATAATCGCAAACTCGGCGGCATTTTAACAGAAACAAAAGTCCACAATGGACAAATCATACAAGCAGTAATTGGTGTCGGCATCAACTGGAGTAATCCCGTACCTGATACAGGCATCAATCTCGAATCCTGGCAAGTTTCCCAGCCTACTCAGGCTATCTCTTGTCTGGAAATGCTAACTTCTACAGTTTTACTGGGAATAGAATCCGGTATACAGTGTCTGTGTCAAGAAGGAGTAAGTGTCATCTTGTCTCGATATTTAGAATTATTGACAAATATCGGTGATCAGGTATACATCAATAATCTTTTAGGAACAGTCATTGGCGTAACTTCACAGGGGAATCTTCATGTATCTTTTGAAACTTGTGATCCAAATGGAATAACAACACCAGAAATTTATGTAGAACCCGGTACAATCAGTTTGGGTTACCGTAAATCGTCTGTTTTATTTTAGGTTTGTTGAAAATTTCGCTCTTTGGGCAACACAAACCACTGACATCATCTCTTGAGATTCATTTAAAACAACTGAGAGAAACAATGACGCAGCGCCATAAATCTGCCCAACACAATTTAAACAACTCATCAAGACGCTATCCTTACGGAAAGCTGTTGCACATTTATGCCTCTACGCTACCAGCACAAAGCTTTTTTTTGCTAAGTAGTGCTAGTTTTTTAAGTGGCGGTTTGGCAATTGCCCAAGCAGAAACAGTTATAGATAATATTGTTCCCACTGTTGAAAGCTCTCGGCCAGCAGTAGTAATTCCAACTAATGTCCAGAAAGAGACCGCTTCTTCTGCACCATCTCAACCACAATCTTCAGTTGCAGAACAACAAGCTGATCTCAGACAAAGATTACGCACCAGACAAGAGGCTTCTCCTCCCAGAGCAAATGTCACTCCTCAGAAACCCCAAGTTCAGGTTTCTCCTCCCAGAGCAAATGTGACTCCTCAGAAACCCCAAGTTCAGGTTTCCCCTCCCAGAGCAAATGTCACTCCACAGAAACCCCAAGTTCAGGTTTCTCCTCCCAGAGCAAATGTGAGTCAGGAAAAACCCCAAGTTGAGTTTTCCCCTCCCAGAGCAAATGTCACTCCGCAAAGCCCCAAAACAGAAGTAGCCCAACCGACTACACCCCGCATCTTACTGGAAAAACTCCCAGAAATTGCCCAACCAGCAAATAACTCTAACAGCACCACTAGCGCCACCACAGACACAACCAGGGATTTTAAAAACGCCTATATTGATCCTAACAATTACAACACCAATACTGCGGCTACTTATCAAGCCCCCAACTCTGTGGTGCTAACAGAACGCTCTAGTGGTTGTCAAACCGTTTTACCCTCTGGGCAAACTATATCAGTCAATAATTGCGCTCAACCACCCCAGTCACCTACCCGCAATCAACAAGTAGCTAATTCTGATGGGAAAACAGCACCCAACTGGCTTCAAGCCAGCCAAAATACTCAGGTAGCAAAGGTTGCAGCAGCTCGACCAGTAGCCACGAATAACAGTAATAATACATGGACTCCTAGTCAAACTGCATCTAGTGGAGCTAGCAAAACTGCTTCTCGCCCGAATCGGTTTATCCCTAACCCTAGTGATTTCGCTACTGCATCTCCCATTGCATCCCGTAGTGAAACTCTACCCCCACCAATGACAGCAGCGAATGTTGCACCCCGACCCAGTACAGTATCTTACGACTTCCAACTAGCGTCTGTACTGCCACAAATTCCCTTCACTGGGAGACTCGCTTATCGTGGTGATGGGGGTATGATATTTCCCCTTTCCATACCTGCTCGCATTAGTTCTGTATTTGGCTGGAGAACTCATCCCATTACAGGCGATCGCCGTTTCCACTCCGGCACAGATTTAGCCGCACCAACAGGTACACCAGTACTAGCAGCCGCAGATGGTACAGTACAAGCTGCTAATTGGATGGGTGGTTATGGTTTAACCGTAATTGTGAATCACGCTTCCGCACAACAAACCCTTTACGCTCATTTGTCAGAATTGTTTGTTCAACCCGGTCAAAGGGTAGAACAAGGAACCGTCATTGGGCGAGTGGGTAGCACTGGTAACTCCACAGGGCCTCACCTGCACTTTGAAGTTCGCCACCTCAAACCAGAAGGTTGGGTTGCTGTTGACTCAGGTGTACAATTACAAGTCGCCCTTAATCAGTTGGTACAAGCGTTACAAACAGCTCGCGTTACCCAAGAACCAGATAGCTAGCACCCTCTTGTAGAGACGCGATTCATCGCGTCTCCAACTCTTGTAGATTCATCGCGTCTCCAACTCTCATCACAAATACCCATGTTCTGCTAAAAAACTAGGTGTCACCATATCGGTTTTTGAATGTTGTTTACCAGGAGAAAGAAATTTTTCCACATATTTGCCGAGAATATCCCCTTCTAAATTTACCCAACTGCCAGAGACAAGATAGCGGAGATTTGTGTCCTCATAAGTTAGGGGAATGACTGCCACTGTGAACTGCGATAATTCCGGCCGATATTCAGCTACTGTCAGACTGATACCAT
Source organism: Nostocaceae cyanobacterium CSSed10_463m (assembly GCA_003556955.1). The sequence goes on along the minus strand of PWQB01000481.1, from coordinate 1,411 downwards.
TCACAGCAATGCTACCTTTGGGGACAATATACCGCGCGATCGCTTCGGGTGCAGTAAAAGTCATTTCCCAAGAACTAGCCGTTTGTGCGGCCGTTACCAATTGACCGATACCATCTACATGACCCATGACAAAATGACCGCCGACTTTACCCCCTACCCGCAGCGAAGCTTCTAAGTTGACGTATCCCTGTTGTGTTTGCTCATCTCCCAAAGTTGTACGGCGTAGAGTCTCCGGCGAAGCAGTAGCGATAAACCCATTGTTTAAAATTTTCTCTACTGTTAAACAAACTCCATCTACAGCCACGCTGTCGCCGTAAGCCAAATCCTGCATAATGACATCAGAGGAATGACTTACAAAGGTAATTTGCCACGAATCACCCCCTATGGGTTTCATCGTTCCTAATGCTTGGATTAATCCTGTAAACACGTCTTTTTTCTCAAACTAATTCTATTTATTGTCTAATTCCGCGAAAAATCCACTGTAATTCTGACATAATGCCCAACACATTAAGTATAATTTCTGACTGTTTCTATTATAAATTTATTAACACATTCACATCCTTCACAAGGCATACTTGGTTAATCAGGTTATTGTCTAGGTAGACCACTTTGACTTACTCTGGTGTTCACAACAAGTTCGGAGTTTAATAGAACCAATTATAGAGAACAATGCTTATGTTTATTCCCGTCTTCAAGTTACCCCAGAAAACAGTATTATTTGTTACAGAGCGCCCAATCATTAATAGGATTGTAGAGGCTTAGGCAATGATTGAAATGAGAGTCGCTGGCATAGCATTAGATGCCATAACCCGCAGTCCCATCGTACTTTTGAAAGATGCCTCAGATCGACGGGCTTTACCAATTTATATTGGACAGGAACAAGCGAAAGCAATTATGGGTGCGCTAGAAAATCAAAAGCCTCCCAGACCGCTAACACACGACTTAATTGTGAATCTTTTAGAGTCATGTTCTATGATTCTAGAAAAGGTAATTATTCACTCCTTACAAAAGGACACATTTTATGCGGCTTTAATTGTCCAGCAAGGCGAAATTAAAAAAGAAATTGATGCGCGTCCTAGTGATGCGATCGCTGTTGCTCTCCGTACAAATTCCCCAATCTGGGTTATGGAAGAAGTGGTTTCTGATGCTTCAATCCCCGTTGATCGTGACGCTGATGAAGCCGAACAGCAAGCCTTCCGTGAATTTATCTCAAATCTTCGCCCCGAAGATTTGATCAAGCGCTTTGGTAATGGCGACAGCTAGATGAAAGCAGAGGGGCAGGGGGGAAGAGGCAGCTCACAAGGGTAGGTTTTTAATGTTATCTGTGAAGGCAAGACTTGGAAGACAAGGAGGGAAAGTAGACAAGGTAGATTTTATACGGGCGATAGTCTTTTGACGGATTGTTATTGTT
>PWQB01000541.1 GCA_003556955.1 Nostocaceae cyanobacterium CSSed10_463m | reverse complement strand
CGAAACTCCAGAAGATCAGGTTTCCAAAAATCTACTACGTGAAGACCTGGAAAAAGTCCTTGATAGCCTCAGTCCTCGTGAACGTGATGTCCTCCGACTCCGCTATGGTTTGGATGATGGTCGCATGAAGACTCTGGAAGAAATTGGTCAAATTTTCAATGTCACCCGTGAACGAATTCGTCAAATCGAGGCGAAAGCACTTCGGAAGTTACGTCACCCCAATCGCAACAGTGTCCTGAAGGAATATATTCGGTAGTCTTTGGTCATTGGCTGTACCCAATTTCTGATGACTCAGGGATAGCGACAAACAATTAAAAACCTGGTAGTGAATTATCATTACCAGGTTTTTTTTAATTTTTATTTAGCTAAATTCTATGTAATTAAGACTTACAGAATGCCCCAAAAATGTAGAAAGCCTTGACCAGAAAACAACTCGATTAGCGCAGCTGCTAAAAAGCCAATCATTGCCAAGCGACCGTTCCAGATTTCGGCTTGGGGTGTGAAGCCCCAGCGCCAAGCGTTACGGTCTTCGGTTACAGGAGCATTAATGTTTGTTGCGTTTGTCATGGTTGGCACTCCAAACTAGATTTACGAAGTATTATTGCTTTATGTAAACTAATATAACAAATATTTTCAGAAATGCAATATTTTTTGATAAATTTTGTTGCTATATCTTAATTTTGTTAAAGATTTTTGATATAAAAAAAAGCATCTATCCCCAGGTAGAATAGGTCCAAATCAAATCAGGGCTTCCTGGGAGACAAATATATTTATTGCTATATTTTAGCAACTATTCTATCATGCAATTTGCTATTTTTAGCTCAAAAGACGAAATAATCTGTATTAGTTATGGAAAATTGCCATTTAGCGCTTCTATTACTTTATAAAAAAAATTAGCAATACCCCCAAATGGGACGACTTTGTGGGCATAGCTAAAACTAGGTTGGGTTCGGCAAAGCAAAACCCAACGCCTCCAGCCAATCTACGATTTTCTCAACTGAGCCTGAATTCAATACCTTTCGGTTAAGGGATGTAGAGACGTTCCATGGAACGTCTCTACAAGGGTTTTCGGCTCACGAATTTGCTTAACCGAACAGTATTGAGCCTGAATTGTCTCAACGAGTTAGATTCGCACTTCCATGACCGTGATAATTCTTTCATCGCGGTTCAGGTCTACAATGCTTTCACCTTTACCATCTCTACCTAATATCGGCACTGTCTCTACAGGTATCCGCACAACACGCTCTTTATTAGTCACCAGTGCCACCTCCGCCGAGGCGATCGCCTTAACCATACCAGCTAAATGATCGGTTTTGCTGGCAAATTTTAGGGATTGTGTGCCTAAATTACCTCGGTCAGCCCGTTTTAAATGACTCACAGGTAGGCGTTTGGCATATCCTTCTTCAGTCACCAGCAATAAGTTATCGTCCCCAGCAGCAGTGAGACAGCCCACCATTGTTTGATGTTTGAGCAGGCGTAATGCTTGCAACCCCATCGCGGTGCGACCCATAACAGGGAGTTGTTGATCATCTGCGGCGAACTTTAACAAGCGCCCACCTGAACTAGCTAAAATCAGATTTTCCTTGGGAGTGGTTAACTGGGTAAATAACAATTCATCATCTTCTTTAAGCTTCAAAATTGTAATTCCCCGGCGAGTCAGATTTGTAAATTCCTCCAAAGACAAGCGCTTAATTCGTCCCTCCTTGGTCAAGAGAACCATTTGTTTGGTTTCTAAGCTTTCTGGTAGGATCAGGCGACTCACCACGGCTTCTTGAGCGCTTTGAGCCGTATTACTGAGCAGAGTAATTAGTGGTGTTCCCCGTGGAGAACGTCCAGTGGTCGGGCGAATATCTCCCACATTCACAGGGTAGACTTTGCCACTACTGGTAATTACTAGCAAGTCTTTATCTGTGGCGGTCAAATCGGTTTGGATGATGAAGTCATGATCTGGTAGACCATTTTCAACTTTCGTTTTTTTTCCTGATGGCGAAAGACGACGCACATATCCCCGTTGGCTAAATTCTAAAACTACTTCTTCTGCTGGTTCGGAAGATGCGGAATTTTGCGGGTTGATTTCGGTAACTTTGCTTTTGAGTTTTTCCGAGCCTTTGACCTTGGTAGACTCTTGACTATTAATGGTTAATAGCTTAGTCCTCCGGGGATTGTTATATTTGCGCTTGAGCGATCGCAAATCTTTTTTCAGTGTTTTCAGTAATTCGTGGCGATCGCTAAGTAATATTTGCAGTGAACTAATTTGTGCGTTCAGTTGCTCAAACTCTTGCTGCAAGTTCTGCTGTTCTAAACTGGTGAGGCGACGTAATGGCATAGCTAAAATCGCATCTGCTTGTGACTCACTCAAATCCAGACGGCTACAAAGACTGATTTTGGCAGTAGTACCATCAGCTGCTTGTCGCAAAATTTCAATTAATTGATCCAGTTGCGATAATGCTTTGAGCAACCCAGACACTATATGCAGCCGACTTTCTGCCTTACCCAACTCATAACTATAGCGACGGTTCAGGGTTTGTTCCCGGAATTTCAAAAACTCCTGTAACATCTGCCGCAAACTTAACTGGCGCGGTTGTCCATCTACCAAGGCTAAGAGAATTGCCCCAAAGTTACTTTGTAAAGCTGTTTGGTGATACAAACTTTGCAGAAGTTCTTGGGGGTTGGTATCACGTTTGAGTTCAATTACTACCCGCATTCCTTCGCGATCGCTTTCGTCCCGCAGGTCAGAAATCCCATGCAGACGACCTTGATTGACTAAATCGGCTACTTTCTCAATCCAGCCAGCCTTATTCACTTGATAAGGCAATTCCGTGATAATAATTGCCGTCCGCCGCTTACTACCTTTAGTAGGAGCAATTTCCTCCAGATTGGCAACTCCTCGCAGCAATATTCCACCTTTACCACTAGAATATGCTTCTTGAATCCCTGAGTTACCAACTATTTCTCCACCAGTGGGAAAGTCGGGGCCGGGAATGATTTCCCATAACTTTTGATCTGACAAATCCGGTTGATCAATTAAGGCAATTAAACCATCAACTAATTCTCCCAAGTTGTGCGGGGGAATATTTGTGGCCATACCCACAGCAATACCAGAACAGCCATTGAGCAATAAAAAAGGCAATTGCGCGGGGAGGACGGTGGGTTCTTGCTGGGAATTATCAAAGTTACCGATAAATTGCACCGTTTCATCGCCAATTTCTGCCAACATTCCCTCGTAGCTAATGGGTGCAAGACGCGTTTCTGTGTAACGCATTGCGGCTGGTGGGTCATTATCGACGCTGCCAAAGTTGCCATGTCCTGCCAATAGGGGATAGCGACAGGAAAATTCCTGTACTAACCTCACTAAGGCATCATAAACTGATTGATCGCCGTGGGGATGGTATTTACCTAAGACATCTCCGACTACACGGGCGCACTTACGATAGGGTCTATCTGGCGTTAAACCTAGTTCATGCATGGCGTATAAAATCCGCCTATGCACCGGCTTTAAACCATCACGCACATCTGGCAAGGCTCGCCCAACAATTACACTCATGGCATATTCTAGGTAAGACCGTTGCATCTCCGTGTGCAGGGCTGTTGTGATTACCTGTCCCGTGGGGAGAAGGTTTAACTGTTTTGCCATGAGTTTTTTCCCTGAAATTTAATTACACAAAGGTCGCTTGATTTGAACACCGCAGCAAACACAGCATAACGGATGAAATGGATTCCTAAAACAATTTTGATAGTCAAAGGATAAACAACAGTAGTATTATCCTTGATGATAAAGTAGTAATTTGATCATTAAAAAGGAGCTAGACAACTGTTTTTGTCAGCCTGTCATCTCCCTCAGTTCTATAAATAAAATCT
>PWQB01000629.1 GCA_003556955.1 Nostocaceae cyanobacterium CSSed10_463m | reverse complement strand
TAGCACCTTTGCACCGGCTCCAACTACAACATTTTCCCCCACTGTCGGATGGCGCTTGCCGGTTTGTTTACCAGTTCCCCCAAGGGTGACACCTTGATAGATGAGGCTATAATCACCCACTATCGCCGTTTCACCAATTACCACGCCCATACCGTGGTCAATAAACACACCCAGCCCGATTGTTGCGCCTGGATGGATTTCGATTCCCGTCAAAAATCTAGCTGTGTGAGAAATTAAGCGGGGGAAAAAGGGCAGACCAATATGATAGAGCCAGTGAGCCAGCCGATGGAATAGCAGGGCTTGCAAACCTGGGTAACAAAACAAGACCTCTAACCAGTTACGGGCAGCCGGGTCACGTTCAAATATGATGCGAAAATCAGCACGTAGTCTAGATAGCACGAGATAGTACCCTCGGAAAGCAAAACGAGCTACTTTCCCATAATATCGTTCCTCGTGTCAACTCTGAAATTTGGGGAGTAGGAAGAGGCAGGGGTGCAGGCTTGCCCTGAGCGCAGTCGAAGGGGTGCAGGGTGCAGGGGGGATGAAGAACAAATATGGTCTGATGAAATGGGACAATTTATTTTCTGGAAATCTCTGAAAGGTTATTTGTGATTAACTGGGTGGCGATACCGATCAATAAGAACTTCTGGGCGATCGCTAACCCTGTTACGATTAACAAACAATGTATTCTAAACAAGACAAAGCTGTTAACATAAGCAGGAGGTTTTCCAAATCGGAAGTGAACAGTATATAGCCTTTCCCAGTCTAATGAAGTACACACCAATTTATTCCCTGTTCCCTGTTCCCTGTTCCCTGTTCCCTAAAACTAAAAGACTTTGTACCTCACGAGTATGGGAACTGCTATAAAACAATTATGTATAAAAATCTCCGAACAACTAGCGATTTGGAATTGCTGACAGATTCAAGAATTAGTACTATTTGCTTATTCAATATTAAATACTTCCTATGTTAGCAGGCTCCACTTTGCAAGATGGCAAATATACCCTGATCCAAGAAATAGGACGCGGTGGCTTTGGTATTACCTTTAAAGCCACTCATAACTATTTGGGTCAGGAAGTAGTTATGAAAACTATTAATGAAAAACTGCGTCAACATCCTGATTTTGCCAAATTTGAGCGCCAATTCCAAGATGAAGCTAGAAGATTAGCTACTTGTATTCATCCTCATATTGTCCGGATAAGTGACTTTTTTGTGGAAGATAAACTACCCTACATGGTGATGGAATACATTCGTGGTGATACCTTGGGAGACGCTTATGTATTGCCAGCGATACCATTACCAGAAGCAACAGCAATCCATTTTATTCGTCAAATTGGGTCGGCGTTACAGGTAGTACATCACAATGGTTTGCTACACCGGGATATCAAACCAGATAATATTATTCTGCGTCAAGGCACTCAGGAAGTAGTCCTGATTGACTTTGGCATTGCCCGTGAATTTAATAATGGGGTGAGGCAAACTCACACTGGTATAGTTTCTGAAGGCTATGCTCCCCTGGAACAATATTTGACTCAAGCACAGCGCACACCCGCTACAGATGTTTATGGTTTGGCAGCAACTTTGTATGCTTTGTTAACAGCACAAGTTCCCTTACCAGCATTATTGCGCGATCGCGAACCCATGCCAGCTCCTCGTGAACTGCAACCCCACCTAAGTGCAGCAGTTAATCAAGCCGTCATGCGTGGTATGGCTGTAGAACCGCAATTTCGCCCGGCAACAGTGGCAGAATGGTTACAATTATTACCAGAAGCTAAAATTACTCCAGTTCCATCTCTGCCAACCCAGGCAGTACCAACTATAGTTTTACCTGTGCAGCCGCAGCGCCAAAAAATTCCGCAAAAAACTCTCGTCAGTCGAAAAAAACGCCCAAAAACGCCTCCTAAGCCGGGTATGTTTCCCATATTAATCGGGATTAGTGTAGCCGTTGTGGCTGGCACAGCTGGTTTTGGCATCACTACCCTATTTTCTAATTCTGAGCCTCAGAAATCTTCACCACCTCTGTTTGAGCCGCGCACAATCGAGCCGGAACCCGAAAAACCATTAGCTGACTCGCCAAGTACATTTGAGGAAGAAGAAAATAACAGCAGACAAAATGCTCGCACCTCTGCGCCACGTAACTCTGCACCAGTTACAACTCCCAGACAACGCCAACGGAATAATCCTGTGGCACAGGAAGAAACTCCAAATACCAGTAGCAGTAGTTCCAGGGAAATTCAGCCAAAAGCCAGTTCTACTAAGCCGTCAGTCCAACCAAGCCCTGAACCCACACCGTCATTATTAGAGACGCTGCGCGAAGTTCGTTCCACTCGTGAGGCCTCACCTGCGCGCTCTGTGGAAAATCCTTTACCTAATACTCGCCAAGAATCTACCTCACCCCCATCGGTGAGTCCCTCAAATTCCATAGTTATACCCACTCCGCCCCCAGCTACGGAACCAAAACGCTCAGATCCTCCGTCTGTGGTAGTCCCCACTGTGGAAAACAAGCCAAATTCAATAGTATTGCCTAGCGATTAGCTTAATTAAGGTATGAGTAGAAAATCTCAAATCTGCCGAATGAGTCGAAAGCTTTCACATACTGGATTTTGACAGCGCCGAATTTTTAAGCGTAGTTGCACCACTCCCTTGAGAGTTCTTACATGGCGATAATTATCGTACTCGTGCCACATCTGGTGATGACAATTTTGACAATTTTGCTGCATACATTCCCAAACTGTTTTTGATGCAACTTCCGGCTTGGGTCTTCTCCTAGCCATGCGTGTACCCCTGTTAAATTGTTCCGGTTGTTGTTAGCTTACCCGAAATTTTCGCTTTTATAGCTAGTTTGGCAGCTTAAATAATCAAAATATATACATAGGACTCCTATTTTATTTTTGAAAAAATTCAGTATCTGTTCCCTGTTCCCTGTTCCCTAACCGGATTCCTATATTTCTTAGATATCTCACCGCAAAACAAAATCCACCGAAACTGTAGAGTGTTTGGTGGACTTGTTTTTGGTATTTAGTGGATCCGAGCAGAGTCGAACTGCTGTCCAAATTGGGTATTTACACCCCGCTCATTCACAGGTTTAGCCTTTCTGATCCTCAAGGCGGGAATCGTTCATTATCCCGAACGTAGGATGCTCTGATTAAGTCTTAGCTAACAAGCCAACCAGAGAACACTTGTTAGAGCGTCCGTTGGGGGTTGGTCTCTAGTCCTTAACGGAGTCAAACCAGAGACGCTCGAACCTGTAAGAGGTTTTTAGGCAGCTGCTACTAGAGCAGGCTTACGAGCAAAGTTAACGATGTTATTCGCATTTACTTTTGTTTTGAGCCTTTGATTTTCGAGAGGAGACTCACTCTCGACCTGAATCACAGAGTAGCGTTCGCCAACCTGTCGAAACCGTTACGGACCCATGATGTTTATATATCCATTATAATCCGCGATTTGGCAAATGTGTGGAGTGCCAAAAAATTTGAGATTTTTCCTTGAGGAAGTTAGGGATTTCCAGAAAATAAATTGCTCCATTTCATCAGACTATATTTGTTCTTTATCCCCCCTGCTCCCTGCACCCCTTCGACTGCGCTCAGGGCAAGCCTGCTCCCCTGCCTCTTCCCCCCTGCCTACCTCAGCAATGGAATATTTTTTTAATGGTCAGTCCCTTATAGGGGCGTGGTGGTACCATGCCCCAAGAGATGAGAGTTAAAAATCTCTATTGATTTTCGTTAGCGACGACTTGAGGAAGTCCCATGCTGTAGTTGGTGACACGAGCTGAGAGATTATAGCTGATTTCACCTTTTTGCAGGAGCGATCGCAGATAATGCTCCAAGTCTGAGCCAATGCGGCGTAAGTTATAATCTGT
>PWQB01000239.1 GCA_003556955.1 Nostocaceae cyanobacterium CSSed10_463m | reverse complement strand
CGGATTGTTATTGTTACCAAAACAATATGATTTTGTCCGGTTTTCCTCCCTTGTCTACTATCCTTCCTTGTCCACCTTGTCTTACCCTCACGAGAATGTAAAAAACCTACACCTGTCAGCTCCCCCCTGCACCCTGCCCCCTGCCTCTTCTCCCCCTGCCCCCCTGCCTCTTCTAACTACCGGCAGCTAGTTTAAAACTTTCGGCAATGGGGCCTAAAGCCAACACTGGAAAGAAAGCCAACATCCCCAAAATCAACATTAATCCAGCTGTGACTGTGGTAAATAGCAGTGAATCTGTTTTGAGGGTAATAGTGGTTTCGGGTATGGTTGGTTTACGAGACATACCGTCAGCTAATAGTAAAAGGGCAATAATCGGAATGTAGCGTCCGACAAACATACTGAAACAAGTACTTAAATTCCACCATAGGCTGTTGGTCTTCAATCCTTGTAAACCGGAAGCATTATTTGCACCGGCGGCAGCATATTCATAAACTACTTGAGAAATGCCGTGAAATCCAGGGTTAGTAATTCCAGATAGGGATAAAGGATAAGCCAATGTAATGGCGCTGGGAATTAAAACCACAATGGGATGAATCAGCAGTATCAGACTAGCAAGGATAATTTCTGTGCGTTCAATTTTACGTCCTAAAAATTCTGGGGTGCGTCCCACCAGTAAACCTGTTAAGAACACCGTCAGAATAAAATAAATAAATAGGTAAGCTGTTCCTATTCCCTGTCCTCCCCAGATGATCCGCAGGAATAAATTGAATAAGCTCGAAAATAATCCTTGTGGCATTAAGGAATCATGCATCCCGTTGACTGCACCGCAGGCGGTAGCGGTAGTTACAACTGCCCATAATGCTGTTTGTACCGAACCTAATCGAATTTCTTTGCCCTCTAAGTTAGGTAGTTCTAATCCCAATGTGCCATTCACGAGGGGATTACCTTGTTCTTCTCCGCCCACTGCTACCCAAATGAGCATCACAAATACTATAAATACCATCCAGAATACCAGCCAAGCCTGTTTGATATTTTCGGCAAATATGCCGTAGGTATAAATTAAGGATGCTGGAATGGCAATCATGGCGATGATTTCGATTAAATTAGCCGCGCCATTGGGGTTTTCAAAGGGGTGGGCTGAGTTAACGCCAAAAAAACCACCACCGTTATCACCCAACATTTTAATCATCTCAAAGGAGGCTACTGGCCCTCTGGCAATATATTGCGTCCTTCCTTCCAAGGTTTGCACAACCAGGGTTGCATCTAATGTTTGGGGTACACCGAAGAAAACTAAGGCGATCGCTCCAATCACTGAAATGGGTAGTAATATCCTGGTGATGGTACGAGTTAGATCCACGTAAAAATTACCCAGTTTTTTGCCTGTCAAACCGCGAATAAAGGCAATTCCTACCGCTAAACCTGTGGCGGCTGAGGTGAACATCAAAAAGCCTAAAGCTGCTACCTGGCTAAAATAACTTAAGGTGGTTTCGCCAGTGTAATGTTGCTGCCCAGTATTAGTTACAAATGAAACAACTGTATGTAGTAATATATCCCAGGTTGGCGCATCCAAACCATTGGGATTCCAGGGTAGTAATCGCTGAAAAAATATTAGTGAGTATACTAAAATCCCCATAACGAGGTTGCTGTACAATACTGCCTGAATGTATTGCCAACCCGTCATATTATCTTTACTCCGAACACCTGCTAAAACGAAGAAACTGCGCTCTATAGGGTTCATGAGCGGATCAAGCAGTGTTCTTTCTCCTAAAAAAACACGCGCCATGTATCTTCCCAATACTGGAACGATTGCTATAACAAGACCCAGCGTTAAGCCGATTTGCAAAAAACCTTGTCCCATCTATTTTGTACTCAATTCAAGTTTAATGATAGAAACCTAATTATTTACATCAATTACTCTGCAATTAAATCACGAGCAGTGTAGTAATGTCTCTTATATCTAACCTCAACCGACTGATTTTTTGCAGTTATTCCTATTTTTCAGATTTTTTTTCAAGTTTCCGTCAAAAATACTGAGAATTTACTCTTATACAACTAGTTAATTTGACTTGGTTATCCAATAAATCTCGGAATTTTTCTCATTTCATCTACATTGTTAACGAAGATATATTTATCACACATACTTAAATTAGTGTAAATATATACTTACTCTTATACATAGTCGTAAACTCAACTGAAAGTTAGCAAAAAATTATATTGCATATTGATTTCGAGTTGCAAGGAAATCTCAATTATTGCGAGAGTCTTCTGCTCAAACCCCTTGCCATTTTTTGGTTCGACTTGTAGCTGGGTATAGTGGTGTGAAAGCACTTCTGGGACTTGATGTGTCTTGACTACAGAATCCAAGCTAGTTATGCAGGCTATTTAGATAGCTTCAGAGAAAAATTGTATTCTGTAAGCCAAATATTAACTTATATGGCTGAATTACTAAAGAATTATAAGGAAAATTAGAGAGAAGACATTCTCGATTATATAAAGTTTATCAAGGGGTGAACGGACGTTAAATTAAAACGTCATGCAGTCTGGCTTAATTTATAGGCTGAATTTTATGCCTAGGTAATTATCTCAAGATCATACAGTTGACTGTAGTTTTTTACTAATTTGAATAATGCCAGAGTTGCTATGTATCAACCATATTTCTCGTCCGATGATTTGCCATCTAATAAAACAACACAACTAAGTGGTATCTGGTTAAGCCAATTAGAAGAAGCCACGAAAAAAAGCTTTTTCTTAGCTTGTAAGCGTACAGTCCGGATTTTGTTATCCAGTTGTCACTGGTATTTCAAGGTCAATAGCGGTATTCTGATTTTAATTTTGGTCTGTCATGATCTCAAAAGCTATCAACATCTGATGACGACTATTCCTTATTTAGCCAATAGACTAAAACGATTTGCTAACCAAGCTAAAATTAGTGTCAGTTCTCCAGTGAATGAAGGTATACCCTGGATGGTTAACATCAATGATGTTTGGACTGGGGAAGATTCGTTTTAAGAGGTTGTTTGAAAAACTAGTCCAGGCGATTAGAAATCGCGGCTACACAGACAAAACCCGCCTGCGCGGGTTAAGCATAAATAGAATTTAACCAGAAATCCAGTTCCCTTCCTCGCTTGCACCGGAGGGGTTAGGGGTGGGGTCGAAATAATATGCAGCCTCACAAATAATTGGTATAAGGAGACTGAGATATTGGTTCTCAACCAAACGAACCTCAGCCCAGAACGGGAAATGGTCGAAGATATCCTTGCCATTATCCATGCCTTCAGTTGTCGATTGTACGGGCTTAGAAAGTACAAAAAACAAGTTGCTGAAGACAGTGAGCTACCGAGTATACCCAGTAAAGGAACTTGAGATTATTTGGAAGAAATGGGTTGCTGCTGTTCGTAAAGTTTATAACATCTCAATCGCCTATCTGAACGAAAATCAAGGTTTTAGTAAAGTAGGCAAGAAAGGTGGAAAGATGGGGTTTAGAACCATGCTTAAAGGTTCTGGATTAATACCCCAATGGTGTTTAGACTTGAACGTTTCTAAGATACTAGACAACGCTTCAATGGAAGCGTACAAAGCATGGTCAGAAACAGCTAAGAATCCAAAGACTATTGGTAAGGTTCAAGATAAAAAACCACATCCTCAAGCCGGACTAAAAATTGCCAAATTCCGAAGTATTCGTGACCAGAAATTAACCATTCAGTTTGACCCTACTGCTTACAAAAATGGTAGGTGGATGGTGTCAAGTCGCTTCGCTCCAATTCAAAATTCAAAATTATTAATTCAAAATTAAAGACAATTAGTGGGAGCTTGAACTCGCCACTAATTGGAGACCGCCAAATCAAAGATTATGGCGGGGG
>PWQB01000227.1 GCA_003556955.1 Nostocaceae cyanobacterium CSSed10_463m | reverse complement strand
CAGTCACCTCAACTTTGGTGAAGTTTGGTTAAAAGAAAACTTTGCAGAATCCAAAGCAGAATTAGAAGCAGCCAATCGCCAAAACCTACCCATTGTTTGGAGAATGCTCAACGAAGTCGAAGCTGATGCTCACGTCTTAGCAATGGAAAAAGAAGCCTTGGTCGAAGACTTCATGATTCAATACGGTGAAACTTTGAATAACATTGGTTTCACTACCAGAGACATTATGAAAATGTCAGCTTACGGACTCACAGCCGCTTAATTTTAGTAGAGACGCGATTAATCGCGTCTGTACAAGAAAGACATGAACACCTTCACTTGAGCATCTTACGCTTTGTTTCCTCATTCTCAGAGTGATATCAATTTGAAACGATAATCCGACAAATACCAACCGGGAAACCAGGATAGGTCAGATTTTCTAAATTACGAATTACGAATTACGAATTACGAATTACGAATTACGAATTACGAATTACGAATTACAAATTGATATTTAATTATTGCCTACTTATTCAACGCTTTCGACAAAGCACACGCCTAATACATCAATACATGTTTGGTCTAATTGGACATTTGACTAGTTTAGAACACGCTCAATCGGTAGCCAAAGAATTAGGTTACCCAGAATATGCCGATCAAGGTCTAGATTTTTGGTGCAGCGCCCCACCGCAAATTGTCGATGAAATCACAGTTACCAGTTTGACTGGGCAGACAATTGAAGGACGGTATGTAGAATCTTGTTTTTTGCCGGAAATGCTAGCTAATCGCCGCATCAAGGCAGCAACACGCAAAATTCTTAACGCAATGGCTCATGCTCAGAAGCATGGCATAAATATCACTGCTTTAGGGGGATTTTCCTCAATTATTTTTGAGAACTTTAAATTGGAGCAGTTTAGCCAAGTCCGCAATATCAAACTAGAGTTTGAACGCTTTACCACAGGGAATACTCACACGGCTTACATTATTTGTCGGCAAGTGGAACAAGCGTCGAAACAAATAGGAATTGATTTGTCGAAAGCGACTGTTGCTATATGTGGGGCAACTGGAGATATTGGTAGTGCTGTTACACGCTGGCTAGATGCCAGAACAGATGTCAAGGAACTTTTGCTCATCGCCCGCAACTCTGAACGTCTTAAAGATTTACAAGACGAACTGGGGCGAGGAAAAATCATGGCTTTGGATGAAGCATTGCCTGAAGCTGATATTGTAGTTTGGGTTGCCAGTATGCCCAAAGGCGTAGAAATTGATTTTCAAACCTTGAAGCGGCCTTGTTTGCTGATTGATGGTGGCTATCCGAAAAACTTAGCTACTAAAATTCAATATCCTGGTGTTCATGTGCTAAACGGTGGGATTGTGGAACATTCTCTCGATATTGACTGGAAAATTATGAAAATAGTCAATATGGATGTGCCAGCACGCCAGTTGTTTGCTTGTTTTGCTGAATCTATGCTGCTGGAATTTGAGAAGTTATACACGAACTTTTCTTGGGGGCGGAATCAGATTACCGTAGACAAAATGGAGCAGATTGGTCAAGCATCAATAAAACACGGTTTTAGACCCCTGCTAGTTGAGTCCTTAGTTGTAAACTAGGACTTCTAAATCAAAAATGCTGAGTTGAAAGTGCTTTTAGCGGTAGCGGGGCGTTGAGCAGCGTGCTGAGTTGAAAGACCACCCACAAGTGGCGTTGGGATATCAACCTTCTCCCAGTCAAAACATTTCACTCACAAGGGTTGGGACATTTATCAAGTGCGAAAGTATTGAGTATTTTCTACTCAGCACTCAGCACTCCCTACTCAGCACTCCCTACTCAGCACTCAACACTCAGCACTCAGCACTCAGCACTCAGCACTTCATAGTCCATGCCCTACATCCCCACCTTCAATTACTCCACACTCAACACCCTTAACTTGTACGATGGCAACTACCGAGCGCAAACCACTACTGTTAGATTTTGAAAAGCCACTAGCAGAACTGGCCAACCGAATTGATCAGATTCGGCAACTTGCAGAAGAAAATGGCGTTGATGTTTCTGGTGAAATTCGCAAACTAGAAACACGAGCTATGCAACTACGGGAGGAAATTTTTAGTAATTTATCACCGTCTCAGCGCTTGCAAGTAGCTCGTCATCCTCGTCGCCCTAGTACTCTGGATTACATTCAGGCCATTAGTGATGAATGGATGGAGTTACATGGCGATCGCTGCGGTGGTGACGATCCGGCTTTAGTTGGTGGTGTAGGTCGTTTGGGCGGGCAACCAGTGGTGATGTTAGGTCATCAAAAAGGCCGTGACACTAAAGATAATGTCGCCCGTAACTTTGGTATGGCTTCCCCTGGTGGTTATCGCAAAGCCCTGCGCTTGATGGAACACGCCAATAAGTTTGGGATGCCGATTTTGACTTTTATCGACACTCCCGGCGCTTGGGCAGGTATAGAAGCCGAACATCAAGGTCAAGGGGAAGCGATCGCCTATAATTTACGGGAAATGTTTTGCTTTGATGTGCCAATTATTTGCACAGTCATCGGTGAAGGTGGTTCTGGCGGTGCTTTAGGTATTGGTGTAGGCGATCGCCTGATGATGTTTGAACACGCCGTTTATACCGTTGCTACCCCTGAAGCCTGTGCTGCTATTCTCTGGAAAGATGCTAGCAAATCTCCCCAAGCAGCTGTAGCTCTCAAAATCATTTCCCACGATCTGAAAAACTTGGGCATCATCGACGAAATATTATCTGAACCCACTGGTGGCGCTCATTCTGATCCCCTCAAAGCCGCCACAACTCTCAAACAGAGCTTGTTAGATAACCTAGAACAACTGAATCGGTTAACATCTCAAGAACGTCGGCAACTACGCTATGAAAAATTCCGTAAGATTGGTGTTTTTACTGAAGCTGCCCACTAGACTTGCTAGAAAATAACCGCTTTACTCATCAGCAATGTTATAATGCCTATGGCTACTTAAAGATTTTTAACAATCTCAACAGCCATAGGCTTTTGTATTTGCTCGGCACTTGCCTGTTACTCAATATTCACTTTTGAATCTATGACATAATTTCCCAGTTAAACATTTGTTATCCTGACTGGGAATACACCTGACGGGAAAAAATACCCACACCGACGGAAAAAAATAGCAGTTAGTTATCAACCAGAAATCATCGGAAATTTAGGTTATTTAAATTTAACCCATCCGCAAGATTTGGGTAATTGGCTGGTGGAAAGAAGCTTTCAGAACTGCCAAAAAAATTGGAGATAGCATGAGTCTTGATCAACGACGCGCCCTAATTACTGGGGCTAGTAGTGGAATTGGCAAAGCAACGGCTTTAGCATTTGCCAAGGCGGGAATTGATGTCGCCTTAGTCAGCCGTTCCTTAGATAAATTAGAAACAGTAGCAGCAGCAGCCAGACATACAGGAGTAGAAGCTAAAGCTTACGCTGTGGATTTGGCGAATATATCTCAAGTCAAAAGCAAAATTCAGGCGATCGCCTCTGATTTTGGGGGTATAGATATTTTAGTCAACAATGCCGGCATAGCATATACAGCCAACTTAAGCGAAACCCCCTTAGAAGATTGGCAGCAAGTCATCAACTTGAACCTCACCAGCGTCTTTGAGTGCATCATGGGAATTTTACCCGGAATGCGCGATCGCCGTACAGGCACAATTATTAATGTATCCTCCATAGCCGCCAAACAAGCTTTTCCCGGTTGGGGAGTATACAGCGTCAGTAAAGCCGGAATAATGGCACTTTCCCAAACCCTCGCCCAAGAAGAACGTGCCAATGGCATTCGCGTCACAGCCATCTGCCCTGGTTCCGTGAATACTCCACTTTGGGACACAGAAACCGTCCATGCCGATTTTGACCGCACAAAAATGTT
>PWQB01000089.1 GCA_003556955.1 Nostocaceae cyanobacterium CSSed10_463m | reverse complement strand
GTTCAGGAATCTTTGAACAAAAATATCAAAGAATTTGACCGCATTGTTAACAAACGTGGTTTCTCTCGAATTGCTCCCACTCCCCAGGATAAGTTTGACGACAGCCAACACGAATGTAAAGGTGAAGAACCATCATCAGAGGTTGAACCTGGAACTATTCTTAAGTGCGAACATTGGGGTTATCAATCAGGTGAAAAGGTTTTGCAACGAGCAGAGGTAATTCTAGCAATTGCACCGGAAAATGAGAGCATCTCGAATTTACAAGTTTTGATGGAAGAATGAAATAACGAACCGCCTTCGCGCAGCGTATGCCCCTTGGGCTTTAGACGCAAAGAACGCCAAGGAAAGAGGTTTTAATAGGTCTTTTACATCGGTGTTATAGATGCTCTCTTTGAAAATGGTGGAGAAGTCTAGGAAATAATTTTTCAGATGGTTTTGATTGTATCACCACAAAAGCATTATCAGGAAAACTGCATCATGAAAAGCAATTATGCTATTGGTATTGATTTGGGTACTTCTACTTCGGAAATTTGTATTTACAAGAATAATGAACCTCTACCAATTCCTGACCCGATTACCAAAATTCCGATTATTCCCTCAATTGTGGCTATTAATGAACGGGGAAAACTTCTGGTTGGGGAAACAGCTAGGGGAATAGTTGACCGTCAGGGTTTTGGGGTACGCGAAAGTAAGCGACAAATGGGAAGTGAGGCAGTTTTTACTTTACAAAAACAAGATTATCGCCCAGAAGAAATAGCCGCTTTAATTCTTCGCAAGTTAAAGGAAAATGCTGAGGAAGCGTTAGGACATCCCATTCAAGATGTCGTGATTTCTGTCCCGGCTAATTTTCCTGATGCGGCGCGTAAAGCTACTTTTAATGCTGGGGAAATAGCTGGTTTAAATATCCTGCGTTTACTCAATGAACCGACAGCTGCCGCATTAGCTTTTGGGATTAATAATATTGCATCTGAAGAACAACTGGTTGTATTTGATTTTGGCGGCGGAACTTTAGATATTTCTGTTTTAGAAATGTTTGAAGGAGTATTAGATGTTAAATCTAGTTTTGGTGATCCTCAATTGGGGGGTAAAGATTTTGATGCAGTGATGATTTCTCTGTTACTCCAAAAATTTGCCGCCCAGTATCCAGAAGTTGCAGTTGAGAACCGGGAAACGGAATTGAAGGGACAAGCCGAACAAGCTAAAAAGACACTTTCTATAGAACAGTCTTGTGATGTTCGCATTCCCTATTTTGCTACAAAAGATGGCAAAGGAATTGATTTGGATGTGGAAATCACCCGCACGGAATTTGAACAAGCTATAGAACCACTTTTAGAAAGAGCAAGAATTTGTATCCGAGAAGCTTTAAATACTAAAAAAATTCGCCCTAGTGCCATTGATAGAGTGCTGCTAGTGGGGGGGACAACCTATATTCCCGCAGTGCGAAATATGGTAGCCGAAATGTTTGGTAAACAACCAAAGTTAGATGTTAATCCAGATTTAGCCGTGGGGATTGGTGCTTGTATACAAGCTGCTTTAGCCCAAGGATTAATTAATGAAGAAAATGGGATAATTTTAACCGATGTCGCCCCCTTTGGCTTAGGAATTGACGTTGTGAGCATGATTGGCGGACAAGTCATGTTGACTTATGAACCGTTGATTGAACGAAATACGACTATTCCTTATTCTGTCAAAAAAACCTACACTTTACTTCATGCTGAACAGCAACAAGTTGAGGTGCGTTTATATCAAGATCATACAGGTAAAGCGAGACTTCCTGGAGATGCTGAATATACCGGAATTAGTGGCGAAATTACAGATATTCCCTCTGCTGCTAATGGTAATCCTTATCCGATTGAAATTGAATTTTCTTACGATATTAATGGGATGGCGAAACTGAAAGCCAATATCCCTGATATTCAAAGGAGTATTGAATTTGCTTTCGGACACTCAAATAACCGCATGAGTGAACAGGAAACACGAGTCTCCACTGAGCGCATTGAGAATTTGTGGAAACGTCATGAACGCGCCAAGCAGTATGAAAGCTTAATTAATAAGGCTGAACGCTTTATGAATGGTATTCCACCCCAGGAAAGATCACCTCTTTCTCGTGCGGTGATGGATTTGAAAGCAGCCTTAAGCACTAACAATTCTACCAATATTGATGCGGCAGGCGATCGCCTCATAGACATGATGTTTGAATGGGAAAACCAATAGGGGTGTAACAAAAATGGCTTACGAACTATACCAAACACTGAATATTCCTTCCCAAGCATCTCCTGAAGACATCCGACGCGCCTACTATCGACTGGTACGCAAACATTCACCAGAGAAAGACCCCGAACGGTTCAAGGTAATTAGGGAAGCTTACGAAACTCTATCCGATGCTAAAGCCAAACAAAACTATGATTCTCTACAGCAGCATGGGGGACAAATTGTAGTTTTGCTCAGTCAAGCTGAAGAGAAAATGGAAGAGGAAAACTGGACAGAAGCAATTCGACTGCTCAAACATACTTTATTACTTTCTCCTGGTGCAGATTCAATTCGTAATCGTTTAGGATTATGTTATATTCATAATCAACAATGGGATGAAGCTACAAAAACATATCAAATTTTAACTGCATCAAATCCTGATGTTGCTGTATATTGGTCAAACTTTGGTTGTGCTTACAAAGAAAAAGCCGAGACTATTTCTCAAGGAGATAACAGACGCTCTATATCCTATCAAACAGCTAGAAGTTGCTTTCATAAGTCGATTCATTTAGAGCCATTTAACTCGCAACCTTTTATGGCGATCGCCCAAACATTTTTAGCCGAAGAAAATTACACAGAAGCATTAAAATGGGCAGAGAAAGCAATAGGGGCAGATGGTAAAATTGACTTTCAAGACTTTGATGCTCTGTTCTTAATTTGTATCATTAATTTACGCAGCAATCAACTAGAACAAGTTACAGCCACAGCCGACAGGATTATTGCTTGCTTACCAGCAGAAGATGAAGATATCCGCAAATACGTTGCTGCTAAATTTGCGCTCATTGGCTTTGAACTCCTGGAAGTGGGAGTAAAATACATCAACACCAATACATTAAAAGCTGCACTCACATTCATGTCAGCAGCAAAACGGTTTAGTCCTGATAATGCAGAAATTGCCCAAATAAATCAAGACATTTCCGAAGTTGTGAGTGCATTAAATGAATATGATCTGCTCAAAGATGATTATCAAATTATCAACGGTTTCAAAAGATTAGCAGCATTCCGCATTCTTAACACACTGGGAGCCAAAGATTCAGCCTCTGAACGAGACAGAATTTTCAAAGATATCATCTCAGAGATTACCAACTCAACCGACAGCGTAGTTATTGCATCTGCAAAGCGGATAAAGTCAAAATATCCTGCCATATATCAATTGAACGCTGAATTTTTTGCTCAATTAGAAAAAGCTGCGGCGGAACTTTCCAGAAAACAGCAATATCAACCCCAATATCAACCCACGAATAATTATTCAGAAGATTGTTTTGTCGTCACAGCTACCTACGGTACACCCCATGCAGCAGAAGTAGTTAAATATCGTTACTTCCGGGACAAATATTTGACTAAACATAAATTAGGTAGAAAATTCATTCACCATTATTATCATATTGGTCCCCTAGCAGCCAGCCAGATTAAAAAGCACCCAAATTTGAAAAAAATCATGGCATTCATCTTGGGTAAACTAGCCCAATACTTACCCAATTAAAAATTTGTAGTGAGGCTTGTAGTGTAAAGCCCTGCGGGCAATAGCTACGCTTACCGCGTAGCGTCTCCGAGAGGAGATAGAGAGGACTTTAGT
>PWQB01000294.1 GCA_003556955.1 Nostocaceae cyanobacterium CSSed10_463m | reverse complement strand
CGCTTCAGAGGCGCAGGTAAAGCGCGAACGACAATTAAAGCACCAATCAACTCTTCATCTTTGAGATTAGCTTTTGCCCAAGTTTCTAATTCAGGAGCAAGGTGAGCTAGAGTTGTACCACCGCCGGGAACAATCCCTTCTTCTACAGCAGCCTTAGTAGCGTTGATCGCGTCTTCTAGGCGTAGCTTCTTGTCTTTCATTTCGGTTTCAGTGGCTGCACCCACTTTCACCACAGCTACACCACCAGAGAGTTTAGCCAGACGTTCTTGCAGCTTCTCTTTGTCGTAAGAAGATTCGGTTTCATCCATCTGACGACGGATTTGTTCGCAACGAGCCTTCACAGGGGCTTCGTTACCTTCAGCAACAATTGTTGTTGTGTCCTTGGTAATGGTGACACGGCGAGCTTTACCCAGGCTTTCTAGCTTGGTATTTTCTAGCTTCAGACCTGCATCTTCTGTTACCAATGTACCACCAGTTAGAACAGCGATATCTTCTAGCATCGCTTTCCGGCGATCGCCAAAACCAGGAGCTTTCACAGCTGCAACATTGAGTACACCACGCAAGCGGTTAACTACCAAAGTCGCTAAAGCTTCTTTTTCAATATCTTCGGCGATAATCACCAAAGGACGACCAGAGCGAGCTACTTGCTCTAAAACTGGCACGAGGTCTTGTACTAAAGCAATCTTCTTGTCGGTAATCAGTAGGAAAGGCTCATCAAAAACCGTTTCCATGCGTTCCGCATCGGTAGCGAAATAAGGAGAGATATAGCCTTTTTCAAAGCGCATACCTTCGGTTATTTCTAGCTCGGTGGTCATAGATTTCCCTTCTTCTAGGGAAATTACGCCTTCCTTGCCTACCTTGTCCATTGCTTGGGCAATCATCTGACCGACTTCTTCGTCGTTACCAGCTGAAATTGAAGCAACTTGGGCAATGGATTTAGAATCTTCTACTGGACGAGCGTGTTCAGCAATTTTCTCTACCAAGAAAGCAGAAGCTTTATCAATACCGCGCTTCAAAGAAATTGCGTTAGCGCCAGCAGCAACGTTGCGTAAACCTTCTTTGACCATCGCGTGAGCCAAAACGGTGGCGGTTGTAGTACCATCACCAGCAGCGTCGTTGGTCTTGGAAGCAGCTTGACGAATCAAAGCTACGCCAGTGTTTTCAATATGGTCTTCTAATTCGATTTCTTTGGCGATGGTGACACCATCATTGACGATTTGGGGTGCGCCAAATTTCTTTTCTAAGACTACGTTACGACCTTTAGGGCCAAGGGTAACAGCTACAGCTTCAGCCAAGATGTCAATGCCTCGCTCTAGGGCGCGACGGGCGTTTTCATTGTAAATAATGCGTTTTGCCATATTTGTCTCAATTCAGGGAGTAAGTCAAACAATTTTGGATTTTAGATTTGCGATTTTAGATTGATTATTAAATTTATGAACAGGCATAGCAGCCTGGCTCACACTAAACAATAATTTCATGATCCAAAATCTCAAATCTAAAACTGATGCGGTCAATCAGATTTAAAATTGGGTCTTGGTCTTTGGGTTTCCCCATTACCTGGTGCGCGAATGATCGCGTCTTTACCCATTCGCCATTAACTAACTACTGCTAAGATGTCTTTTTCAGAAAGCAGTACATATTCTTCTGTGCCAAGCTTGATGTCAGTACCAGCGTACTTGGAGTACAGCACCTTATCGCCAACATTAATGTCTAATGCCTGACGGCTACCGTCATCGTTACGCTTGCCAGGGCCAAGAGCGACAACTTCGCCTACTTGGGGTTTTTCCTGAGCATTGTCGGGTAAAAACAATCCACCTGCGGTTCTTTCTTCGGGGGCGCTCACTTTTACGAAAACGCGATCGCCTAGGGGTTTAACTGTAGAAACGCTTAAAGTTACTGCTGCCATAAATATTTTTCTCCAGAGTTAGCACTCTCAACTCCTGAGTGCTAATCTACCCAAAAGCGGCATACAATGGCAATGATTACCTGAGTACGGGTTACCGCACTAGGCGATCGCCCAATTACTTAAGTATAAATACTCAAATATTTTTATCTATCAGGTTTTGCGTGGCCAGTTACGAATATTTTTATATCGCTAAATTTATTTGCAAAGCCGGGAAAGTGTTATAGAACTGTAATCAGGGTGCTGTTGGATGAATAACATGACAGTGATTACAGTGATCCAGTGCAGTCTTCACATCCCCAAAACCACTCCATCTCTAGACGACAAAGCCTTTATTAATTGTGTAGAAACTTTAGGATTGGCAAAAATTCAGCGACACATTTTGATTTGTGCTGACAAGACAGCTGTTAACTTCTGTGCAAAACAAGTTAGTCTGGGATCTTGGGAATACTGCAAAAAAAATGGCGAATTCAAGTTTTCAACTTGAGCAGCCCTAAGATAGTCTCCCATTTACATCGTTAGGACTAAAGCCATTTGCTTGCGAGTTTCTGGTTATAGACCGATAATGGTGTTCTACCCAGATGGTGCCTGGTATTGCCTTGGCAAAACCAGAAGTTATTGAGCAAATCATCCCAGAACAGTTGATAGGCATAATGATGGTTGAAAAATATGCATTTTTTACCTATCTTTTGCCGAAAATCTTCATACTTGCTTGTAAACCTTTGAGAAAGGCTGAACAACCGCAGGATATGATAAAGCAGTAAGCATCTGAAAGCGCGGGTTGTTTTGAAGTTAGGGTCATCTTGAGCCAATACGTACCTCATGAATCGGAAAGATGATATTTAATCAGTGTTTTTTCACCCGCCCCTTTCAAAGCGATATATAATAGCGCATTATAAATACTATTGCTCTACGTATCCTTACCGGAGTTTACCAATGAGATGGAAGTCTCATAGAAAGTGTTCACCACTTTTGAAATTTCCTCCCAAGCAAAGGCAAGTTAAGTAGGATAAAGGACAACATCTCAATGATCAACCATAAAGGATAACCATTCAAGACCTTGATGGACCGAAGCGCGACAAGTGCCACTGCTATGAAAGAACCCAGCATGAAAGATCATAAAAGACTGCTATTGATTGATGACGACCCTAACCTCATCTTGCTGGTGAAGGATTACCTGGAATTCAGAGGCTATGAAGTCAACACTGCCGAAAATGGACGAGAAGCTCTGGATATTCTTGAACAAGATATTCCAGATATGATCATCTGTGACGTAATGATGCCGGAAATGGACGGATATACTTTTGTAGAACAAGTCCGACAAAATGAACGCACCGGCTGGATTCCCGTACTTTTCCTCTCAGCCAAAGGACAAAGTGCAGACCGAGTTAAAGGTCTGAACAAAGGGGCTGACGTATATATGGTCAAACCCTTTGAACCAGAAGAACTCGTAGCCCAAGTAGAATCTTCATTGAAGCAAACTACTCGTTGGAAAGAACACCAAGCCAAAGGAGGAGAAAACGGTTCTCGTATTCAGGTTCCCTTTGATGTCCAGTTAACCCCAACCGAACTGAAAGTAGTACAGTTTGTCGCTAGGGGTTTAGCCAATCGGGAAATTGCTGAAGAATTAAACGTTAGTCAGCGTACAGTTGAAAGCCATGTGTCCAATATGTTGGGTAAAACCAACCTCCACAACCGCACCGAACTAGCACGTTGGGCGATTGAAAATCAAATGGCTTAAACTCTCAGCTTATTTCTGAAGTTCAGAGTTTTGAGTTAGAACACAGTAGCCCAAAACTCAAGCTGGTTATGGCATTTTGACTTCAGGTTGAAAGCTAATAGATTATGAATTGTGAAGCTAAATTTGGATTTTTTTAATTCAAACTTCATAATTCATAATTCATCATACAGTCCTCAACTGCGATGTTCCAACCCGGATATCACCTAAAATTATCACTACATCACCCCACGCAAATCT
>PWQB01000207.1 GCA_003556955.1 Nostocaceae cyanobacterium CSSed10_463m | reverse complement strand
ATTTGGCGCATTTGAGTTTTCTGTTGTTCAGTCAGATTTAAGTTAGCCCAACCCTTTTTTCCTCCTTGCCCTTGTCCTTGACCTGCTTCCTTTGCAGCTGCCAAGGTTGCTTTTTGTTCTGGGGTGAGGATTGCTTCCATTTGGGCGCGAGTATTGTTTTTAATCGTCTGCATTTGAGCTTTTTGGGCTTCTGTTAAATTCAAACGTTGCATACCCCAAGCGCCTTTTTTCCCTCCTGCTTGCGCCGCTTGTGCAACTTGTAAAGGTGAAGAGGATCTCATTTGTGCTTGAGCCGCAAAAGGTATTGCAGTTACAGTTAGGGCGATCGCACCAGCTAGGACTGATAATGGTTTGAGTTGCATGGATTACCTGGTGATGTTTTCTGTTTGAGATGCCACCATCATAAGAAATCTGCCATCACAGTGACATGAGGATAAAGTCACGATTATACCCATGACTTTAGTCATGAACAATGATGCCAAATGTGACTGATAATTACCTATCAATTACAGTAGAGATATCAAGCATTTGCCCTCTAATAATTAAATTATAAATCTAATGAGTCGTCCGATTCAAATTAACAATCATCCTTTTCGATTTTTGCTGTATTTGGAATGGGTATTACTAGCCATCGCAGTTGTCACGGCTGCACTACCTTCTCCTTCGCCACGGTTTAGTGCTAGGTTCCCTGAACTGACTATTTTTAGTTTAATTATTTTTGGGGTCATGGGTTTACGCTTACCTACCAGTAACTACTTTCATAAGTTAATTTATACAGTTTGCCAAATTTTATTGATTGTCACCACTGGCTTTTTTGGGGGAAGAATTGCCAGACTGTTTCCCTTTCTCTACATCATTTTAGTTACTCGTAGTTGCTTAATTTTTCAATTACCTGGGCGGTTGTTAGTGACCATGATATCTTTTAGTTTATTTTTGCTCACACTCAGATATCGCTTATTTAGATCGCCTCTGTCATTATCGCCTCATGCCCAAGAACGTTTTCGGTTTTTTCCCCTCAGTTTAGCTTTGATATTTGGCTTAAGTTTAATTTTTATTTTACTATTAATGAATGCTGTGATATCTGAACGGCAAAGTCGAGAAAAATTAGCTATAGCTAATGAAAAGCTACGCCAATATACCTTGAAGATTGAAAATCAGGCGACTCTAGAAGAACGGAATCGTATTGCTAGAGAAATACATGATTCATTAGGACACTCTTTAACTGCTTTAAATTTGCAATTAGAAACAGCTTTAAAATTATGGCAATCTCACCCAGCTAAAGCCCAAATATTTTTAGCTAGAGCTAAAGAACTGGGTTCTAAATCTCTCAATGATGTTCGCCATTCTGTTTCTACTATGCGTTATAATCCTTTACAAGACCAGACTTTAGAGCAAGCCATCGCTTGTCTGCTCAAAGACTTTCAACGCTCCAATGGCATTTCCACAATTTGCCTGATTAATTTAGAATATTCTCTAGCCTCTGATGTGATTATCTCTATTTACAGAATTATCCAAGAATCATTGACAAATATTTATAAATATGCTGAAGCTTCAGAAGTCAAAATAGAAATCACCACAATTAAGGGGCGTTTCCGCTTAACAATTCAAGATAATGGCAAAGGCTTTGATATTATGCAAAATACTACTGGTTTTGGATTGCAAAGTATGCGCGATCGCACCTTAGCACTGGGAGGCGAATTTAAAATTAATAGTCATCCTGGCTCTGGTTGTCAAATTATAGTTGATATTCCCTTATTAAGCTTGATTAGATGATTAAAGTTTTACTAGTAGATGACCAAAACTTAATTCGTCAAGGATTAAGAGCATTATTGGAACTAGAACCAGATTTAGAAATAGTCGGTGAAGCCGAAAATGGCGAACAAGCAATTAAGTTAAGTGAACAGCTACAACCTGATATCATCCTCATGGATATCAGAATGCCGATTATGGATGGAGTTGCCGCTACAAGAGAAATTCAAAAGCGTTGTGCAGGAATTAAAATTTTAGTCTTAACAACTTTTGACGATGATGAGTATATCAAAGCCGCTTTGCAGAATGGAGCAATGGGTTATTTGCTCAAAGATACACCATCAGAAGAATTAGCCGTGGCTATTCGTGCAGTTTATAAGGGATATACACAACTCGGCCCTGGAATAGTCAAAAAACTAGTCACTCAATTTTCCGGGCTGACATCAACTCAGTTACCACCAGTACCGCCTAGTTTGGCTGAACTTACTCCCAGAGAAAAAGAGGTTTTACGATTAATTGCTATAGGTGCTAGTAACCGAGAAATTTCCCAGCAACTTTATATATCAGAGGGGACTGTCAAAAATCACGTCACAAATATTTTAAATCGGTTAAATCTGCGCGATCGCACACAAGCAGCTATTATAGCTAACACATTTTTAGGTTATTTACAACAAAATAGCTAAAAACATTCACAAATTAGAGATACTCAAGAAATAAATAAAAACCTTAACTTTTCTTAATTCTCTGTGAGTATATACTCATTAAGAACTAAATATAACTGCATTAAATATACTAAGTATAATTGCTTTTTTTATGTCCATGAAGATAGAATTGCTGCTGATTAAGAGTTCTACATAAAAATACACTTACGTCATATTGGTAATATTTTAAATAAATACGTAATTACTCGGTTTGAATTTAAGGTTTACTTCAGCATAATTGAAACAGATAGAGAACTGATTGAACCAAGACTTATTTAACCAGAGCAACCAGTTCTACTATTTATTCAGGAAGTATCTGAGTTTAATAATTAGGAGTAACTGGCACACCCATCGATCACATAAAAAATTCTGATGCAGAATTTGTCACAATCGCAAATTCAAATATGACTAAATTTTAAAACAACGGAGAATAAACAAATGGGAATCAATGCAGAAAAGCTGAATATGATTTTGCAGAATTTTGTAACTGGAACAACTGATGTTCAGGGTGCAGCCCTAGTTACCCCAGATGGTCTACCTTTAGGAACAAGCTTACCCGGTGGGATGGATGAAGAAAGGGTATCGGCAATGTCAGCTTCTATGCTTTCTCTAGGCGAACGCATTGGGCTAGAGTTATCTAGAGGGAATATTGACCGGATCTTTGTTGAAGGTAATAAAGGCTTTGGAATTCTCACTGGCTGCGGTGAAGAAGCTGTGTTGCTTGTCTTGGCTCGTGAAACTGCGAAACAAGGATTACTAATGTTAGAAATCAAGCGTGTTCTCTCAGAACTTAAGTTGGTTTTAACTTAATTAAAGTCTGATTCTGTCAAAGTTTCCCTGTACTGTCAGAAACTGTTTAAGTAGCTAGATATGATTCAAAAACTAAGAAACTGCTATTTCGTAGTCAATGATTTATCACTCAAAGCTAAGATCATCAGGAATAAAATCCTGACTACAAACTTAGATTGATTTACGCCTAGCTACTGATTGTGATTCTCTACATTTAGAAGCTTTATACAGGGAATTAAAAACTTGAAACTTTAAACGCAGTCACCAGTGACTAATCATTGTTTACTTATGGGTTAAAAAAGCATGGAAAACATGCGCTTGATTGTCACAGGAACTGTAGGTGCTGGTAAGTCCACTTTCATCCGTTCTATTAGTGAAATTGAAGTCATAGATACAGATACTATAGCAACTGATGAAACAGCTTTACTGAAGAAAAAGACTACTGTTGCTATGGACTTTGGGCGGTTACAATTTAGCCCTGATATGGCATTGCACCTTTATGGTACACCTGGTCAGTCTCGCTTTGATTTTATGTGGGATATCCTGATTCGTAAAGCTCACGCTTATATCTTACTGGTAGCAGCACATAGACCGGGAGATTTCCGCCAAGCACGTAAAATTATTAATTTCATGAATCAACGGGCGCAAATTCCGATGATTATCGGACTAACCCATACTGATTCTCCCGAAGCTTGGTCTGAGGAAGATGTGTTTCTTTCCCTAGGATATATGGATGAAAATAACCTTCCACCGATTGTCAAGGTTAATCCAATGGAAAGAGACTCCGTAGCTAATGCGGTAATTGTTTTAGTGAATCACTTCATGGAAAGTTTTTTAGCTTAATTCAAATTTTTCAACAAAAAGCAGAAATATTATGGCTATTACTGGTAACTTGGCAGACTTTTCCTTGCCAGAACTACTTCACTTTTTAGATCATGGAAAAAAAACAGGATTACTGGCCATTGAGTTCCTGTTGGAAAACAGTAAAAAACAAAATTACTATATTTGGCTACATCAAGGTCGGATAATTGCCGCCTCTGATCGCTTGGATGAAAAAGGGCTAACATTAATGATTGCTCAAAGGGGCTGGATCAGCGAACGGGTTATTTCTAGGGTAGCTAATATCTGTCCCAGTTTCACTAACACACCTTTGGGGCTTTCCTTAAAGTCCCAAGGATTGTTACAAGCAGAACAACTGAAACTGCTATTTAATATCCAAGTAATACGGCAAATATCTACTTTATTTCAAATCGAGGATGGTTTGTTTTCATTTCAACCAACAACAAATCTACCCATTGCAGAGATGACAGGCCTGAGTATGGGAGCAAATGAGGTGACGCTGATGGGCTTGCGATTGCTGAGAAACTGGAATGCTTTCACAGAAAAGCTACCAGATCCAACTTCAGCTTTATCAAGCTTGATTGCAAAACAACCTCAGATACAGCTGAATGCCCAGGAATGGCAAATGTGGGAGTTTGTCAACGGTCAAATCTCCCTAAATAATATTGCTACTCATCTGAGAGTCTCTGTAGAAACTGTGCAACAAATTGCCTTTCGGCTGATTGTTGTTGGTTTAGTAGAAGAACATTTTATGGTTGCTGCTTCACCATCCAATTTAACCAATTCCACTCCTGTAGTAGCCTTAACACCCGTCCAAGAAACTCCGCAGAAAAAAAATCTCAGTCAGTCTTTCCTCAAAGGCTTAGTCAGTTTTCTGCGAAGTAAATAGTTCAATCTCAAACAAGTATTGGTTTACCATTTTGTAATTCAATTCTCGACTTGAGATTGATCAGATAATCCATCTCAAAAGCTCCACTAAAATTCATTTACTCACTATTAAGGTTTAATTATGACTATTGATTCTCTCGCTTTTTTGAAAACTCTTGAACAACGAGTTGCTTTAAGTTCCGAAGATAAATCTATTTTACAAGCAAATGCAGAATGGGGTCTAGAAATTGCTCCAGCGATGGCAGATCATTTTTATGCTTATCTAGGGCGTGATGCAGCAATGAATGCCATTTTGAATCAAACAGAGGGACGTGTTCATCGCCTACATGAAACATTTATTCAATGGTTTCATCAAATGTTCACAGGGATGGATGACTGGGGTACTGAATATGCTAACTGTCGCTGGCATATTGGAGTTATTCATGTGAAAATTGGCATTGTCCCTGAGTATGTAGTTCCAGCTATGGGCGTTGTGGTTCACGAAGTCGGCAAAACTTTGAAAGCCCATGCTAAACCGGAGGAATTACAAGACTCCCTCGGCAAAATCTGTATGATTGATTTAGCTTTTATTGAGCAAGCTTATGTAGAAGTTGCTAGAGCTGCTGTTTTGAGGGAAACTGGCTGGTCAGAGGCTTTGTTTAAACGTTTAGTCGCTACTGGTGCAGCATCTTTATAAGTGTATTGCTAATTGCAAAAAACACACTTATAGGACTACTATTTGATTATTGAAAAAACACGTAGGGTGTGTTATCACGAAGTGTAACGCACCAAGACCACAGAAGACGGTGCGTTAGGCTAAAGCCATAACCCCCCCTACATATACTGAGATTTTTGCAATAATCAAATCGGATTATTATAGTTAAATGATCATATATTTTAGGGTAGGTTAATTGAGTTTAACGTACCCTAAAAAGTTAAACATTAAATAACTCTAAACATTCGTGCTTTAAAATACCTCGTGTGACTTTGATATTTCTAAATGATTTAGCAATCACCTGTTCACAAGAAATATCAATTTGTGATTGATTAACTGAAATTAAGTCGTGAATTGAAGCACCATAGACAATTTCGGATATACCTGTCCATACACAGGCTGTAGCACACATGGGACAAGGCTCGCCAGTTGTGTATATAGTGTAGCCTTCTAAAGAGGTGCTTTTCAGTTGAGCTGTTAACCGCCGAATGGCGTTAATTTCTGCATGGGCTGATGGATCGCTATCTCGCTTCACCGTATTATGAGCTACAGCCACAACTTCTTGATTTTTGACAATCACCGCACCATAAGGAGCATCTCCTTTTTTAGCTTCTTCTAGTGCGAGGTGCATAAAATATTCTGGGTTCATTTTTAACTTTTGCTATCACATCCCTCAGTAGTATTACTAATGCTCTGTGGTTGCTTTTTTGCATCCTAACATAAAGCCGTCCGAGAAGGACGGCTGCTGTTCCAGAATTGCTAACAGTGGCTTTATTTAGTTTCGACAAAATCGGCATCAATAACATCATCGCCTGTAGAGCGATCGCCTTCGCCTGTCGTTCTACCATCACCTCCACCAGCTTGAGCATAAACAGCACTACCAACTTGCATCAAAGCTTGTTGTAACTCATTGGTAAGAGACTTCATCCGCTCAAAATTCTCTTGGTTAATCGCCTCCCGTAAATTCTGTACTAATCCTTCAACTCGGCTCCGATCCTCAGAACTCACCTTATCACCCAAATCTTGCAGTTGTTTCTCGGCTTGATAAGCCAAAGAATCTGCCATGTTCTTAGTATCAATTTGTTCCCGGCGTTTGCGGTCTTCTTCAGCGTGAGCTTCTGCATCCCGCACCATGTTTTCCACACTTCCTTTATCCAGAGTGGAAGCACCAGTAATGGAAATCGATTGCTGCTTACCTGTAGCCTTATCTTGAGCAGTCACTGAAAGGATACCATTGGCATCAATATCAAATGTTACCTCAATTTGTGGCACACCTCTAGGTGCTGGCGGAATCCCATCCAGGCGGAAAGTCCCCAAACTCTTATTATCTTTAGCAAATTCCCTCTCACCTTGGAGAGCGTGAACTTCGACATTGGTTTGACCATCAGCCGCCGTTGAGAAGATTTCTGACTTTTTCACCGGGATAGTAGTATTACGGCCAATAATCTTCGTCATCACACCGCCGAGGGTTTCCACACCCAAAGACAAGGGAGTGACATCCAACAACAGGATATCTTTCACCTCACCAGATAACACACCCGCTTGAATAGCAGCACCAATAGCCACCACTTCATCAGGGTTCACACCTTGACAAGGATCTTTACCAATAATCCGCCGCACCAATTCTTGCACAGCCGGAATGCGAGTCGAACCACCCACTAATACAACTTCATCAATTTCCGCATTGCTCAATTTGGCATCTTGCAACGCTTGCTGCACAGGTTTCCGACAACGGTCTAAAAGATCCGCCGTCATTTCCTCAAACTTAGCCCTGGTCAACGTCATATCCAGGTGTTGCGGTCCGGACTGAGTAGCGGTGATAAAGGGGAGATTAATATTGGTTTGAGTCGCACTGGAAAGTTCAATTTTGGCTTTTTCTGCGGCTTCAGTTAGTCTTTGTAAAGCTTGTTTATCTTTACGCAGGTCAACACCTTGATTATGCAGAAACTCAGCAGCTAACCAATCGACAATCTTTTTATCAAAATCGTCACCACCTAAATGGGTGTCGCCACTGGTGGATTTAACTTCAAATACACCGTCTCCTACTTCCAAAATGGAAACGTCAAAAGTCCCACCACCAAGGTCAAACACTAAGATGGTTTCGTTGCTTTTCTTATCTAAACCATAAGCCAGTGCTGCGGCTGTCGGTTCATTGATAATGCGGAGAACTTCCACACCCGCAATTTTACCCGCGTCTTTGGTCGCTTGGCGTTGGGAGTCATTGAAGTAAGCCGGAACTGTAATTACAGCTTGGGTAACTTTATCTCCCAGATATTTACTGCTATCATCAACCAACTTCCGCAGCACTTGGGCGGAAACTTCTTCGGGTGCAAATTGCTTACTAGCTGCGGGACAATCGAGTTTAACATTACCGTTACTATCTCGCACAACTTTGTAAGTAACTTCTGTAGCTTCATGGGTAATTTCTTCATGCTTGCGCCCGATGAAGCGTTTTACAGAATAAAAGGTATTTTCCGGGTTCATCACTGCTTGTCGTCTGGCAATTTGACCCACCAGGCGTTCACCAGACTTAGTATAAGCCACCACGGAAGGAGTAACCCGTTGTCCTTCGGCGTTAGCAATGACCAAAGGTTGTCCACCTTCCATGACAGCAGCGCAAGAGTTTGTGGTTCCTAAATCAATTCCAATTACTTTCGGCATATAATCTTCCTCGTTAGCTTTGATTTCAGCAATTGTGGCGTTGAGGATAAGACACTGGGTATTGAGAATGGGGTATTATCTAGTAGATTTAGTCTTAGGCGGTTGAATCTCAAACTTTTTAGCTTGCTGACAACCAGTATTCTTCCTCAATAATTTTTGATCTCAATCAAGCTCAATCTCAAGCTTCCTACTTAAAACATTAGACAAATTTATAATTGAGTCGGTTCGGTTTTATAGCAAGATGCGATCGCAATAACCGTACTCTATGTAATAGGTTGTTTTAAAAGTGTCCGGCTGTGATTTTAGGCACTTAATTATCCCCCCTAGCCCCCCTTAAAAAGGCTATCGTGTACACACAAGTCTTATCAAGTTGCCTCATCACGTTTTGATCCCCCCTAGCCCCCCTTGAAAAGGGGGGTAATTTTCTTAAAGTCCCCCTTATTAAGGGGGATTTAGGGGGATCTAAAATATTTTGCTACCGACAATAAGACTTTAAAAACATCCTCTAAGATACACAATTTGTTACAAAAATCGGATATCAATCATCAAAGTATCCCTAAATGGCTTATAATACCTAAGTCATTTTTATTTAAATAAAAATTCAAAATTAATTATATGGCTAAAAAATATATTCCTAATGCTTTTATAAAAGGCGAAGATTCTCAATTATATGCAATCTTTGCCTGGAGTCAACGCACAGCCGAAATTATCCCAGCTAAATCATGGTTAACAATTCTGGAAATTTTTATCCATGAACATTCTTTAGAAAATGCCTACAAAATATTTCAAAAAATTCAATTTACCTCTTTAGCAGATAAATACATCGAACAACTAGATAAATATCAGCCTCTCAATCAAGATGCCATAGTATTTTTAGCAGATGGTAGCCTGACAATTTTTGGTAGAGGTTTTCGCAGTTTTATCGAAAAAGATATGCAATTTGAACTGGGAGAATTAAGTCAAGAAACTTACCAAATTCTGCCGCAATTATTTTCCCAATATCAATTAAAGGATGATTTAGACTCCATTAAAACCCTAGGAGACTTTCAAAAAATAGTCGAACAACTAGAAAATATAGGTTTGTTATCACCTGCAACAGGTTCCATCGACTGGGGAGACTTAAAAAAATCAGTTCCCATTTGTCAAGCCTTCGGATTAACCAGAGGAACACCAGTTGATAGATACTATCTCAGCAAATTTATTACTGAGATTAAATCTCAGATTATGGGGAACGTTCTAGAAATAGGAGGAACACCAAAAGATAAAGATTTTTATCAAATTAATCCAGGGACATCATATAAAATTCTCAACATAGAAGCAGGTCTTGGTGTAGATATAGTTGGGGATGTGCATGATGTATCAATCATCAAACCAGAATCTTTTGATTCAATCATCATTTTTAATGTCTTAGAACATTGTTATGCACCCTGGATAGCTGTGGAAAATATTCTCACTTGGCTAAAACCAGGAGGAAAATGTTTTGCAATGGTTCCCAGCGCCATTAGAGTTCATGCTACTCCCGCCGATTATTGGCGACCTTTACCAGATGCTTTTGCATACATATTTAGGAATTATAGTCAACAGCAATTATATGTATATGGTAATCCCACAAGTGCGATCGCTAGTTATCATGGAATTGCGGTAGAAGAACTGACAACTGAAGAACTAGATGCTTTTCATCCAGATTATCCGGTTGCTACCTGTATTATGGCTGAAAAAGAATAGGACTTCCAAATAAAAAACATGACAAATTTGATTGTGGGATGGGTGTCCCCACCCGTCCTTTAATCAGGGCGGGCATCTTTGCCCTCCCCCACAATATGGATAATTTATTTCTCGGAAGTCGCTAAATCATGGCTAATCTACCTTTAAATATCAAAACCAATGAGCAGTATCACCTTTGACATCAATCCAGAAATAACAGTTATTTTATGTACCTACAACCGGGTAAATCATCTCAAAAACTGTATTGATAGTGTTATTAATCAAACCTTTAAAGATTGGGAACTGGTGGTAGTAGATGATGGTAGTCAAGATAATACTTTTGAATTAGTGGATGCGTATCTGCAAAAAATCCCTAATATTCGTTATTTAAAACATCGAAATCGTAAATTAGGATACGCTAAAAATGCAGGTATTCAGGCATCATTTGGTAACTACATTACATTTATAGACAGTGATGATGCTTACAAGCCTAATCATCTAGATTCGCGTCTAGAATATATGAAAGCTAATCCAGAAATTGATTTAATTGAAGGAGGCTTTGACTCTGAAGAGGAAATTTTTGTAGCAGATTATTTCCAACCTGGGAAAACAATTAACCTGCGAGAATGTGTTTTAGGCCCCACATTTTTTGGTAAGCGGCACGTATTTTTTCAATTAAAGGGATTTCAGAATATTCCCTATGGAGAAGATACAGACTTTTGGGAACGGGCAGAAAAAATCTGCCAAACTCGAAAAGTTAAGGAACCACAAACTTATATTTACACCAGAGCCGAAACGAGCATTACTAAGAGCGTTTTAGAGGGTGTTTGAAAAGTGGTTGGCTGTGATTTTAAGCGCTCGTAGATCCCCCCTAGCCCCCCTTTTTAAGGGGGGGAATTAGAATCAAAGTCCCCCTTCTTAAGGGGGATTTAGGGGGATCTAGAATGTTTTGCTACCAACAATAAGACTTTTAAAATATTCTCTTAGAAAAAATTTCCTCATCTAGCTAACCAGCAGGCATGAAAATCAACATCTTACTACACCAAACCAGCCATTTTTTGCGTCAGTTTATCTCTTCTGCTTGGAAGCTATTAGCTTTAGGAATTGTTCTGAGTTCATGTCTGCTGATTTTATCTGGCTGTCAAGCTTCAGGACAGAAAGATGATGGCGTAATTCGTTTAACACTATGGCAAGGAATTAATCCCCCAGCTAACCGAGATGTATTTCAAAAGCTAGTAGATAAATTTAATCAGACTCATAGTGATATCCAAGTAGAATCTATTTTTGCAGGTGGACTAGACCAACAATTACCAAAAATTCTCGCCGCAGTGGTGGGAAATGTTCCTCCAGACATTTTGAGTTTTTACCCACAACTTACAGGTCAGTTTGTAGAACTAGATGCAATTCGACCTTTAGAAGATTGGCTGAACCAATCACCTGTAAAATCGGAAGTTAGCCCCAACTTATTGGAGGCATTAACATTAGATGGTCATCTTTGGTCAGTTCCACTGTACACCAGCAATATCGGCATTTTTTACCGCCCTCAGCTTTTCCAAGCGGCGGGAATTACCCAAACGCCTAAAACTTGGTCAGAATTAAGAGAAGTTGCCAAAAAATTAACAATAGACAAAGATGGCGACGGTAAACCAGACCAGCAGGGAATGTTATTACCTTTAGGTAAAGGTGAATGGACTGTATTTAGTTGGTTCCCCTTTTTATGGAGTGCTGGCGGTGAGATAATTACTGATAATCGCCCAAATTTGACCAGCGCCGCAGCTGTAA
Organism: Nostocaceae cyanobacterium CSSed10_463m; assembly: GCA_003556955.1. The sequence goes on along the minus strand of PWQB01000207.1, from coordinate 2,968 downwards.
AAGCGTTGCAATTTTGGCAAGATTTAATTAAAGATGGTTCAGTCAAGTTATCTGCACCTGAGCGAGGTTATGAAGAGGACGACTTTATTGCAGGTCGTGTAGCTATGCAAATTACAGGCCCTTGGACTTATATCATGAAGTCTAATGTTGATTATCAAGTATTTCCTATGCCTGCAAATGTGGCACAAACGACAGCCATTGGTGATGGTAACTTGTTTGTAATGAAGACTACACCAGCCAGAGAAAAAGCCGCATTCAAGTTCTTAGAGTTTGTTTTGAGTGAAGAATTCCAAACAGAATGGAGTATTGGTACAGGTTTTCTGCCGGTGAATATCAAATCTACCCAAAGCGCAGCGTTTCAGGAATTTATGAACCAAAAACCTGTGTTAAAAGTTTTTCTGGATCAAATGCCTGTGGCGCGTGGTAGACCGATTATCGCTGGTTATAATAGTTTATCTGATAGTCTGGGTCGAGCGATTGAGGCTACGTTGTTGGGTGAGTCTCCAGAAAAAGCCCTCAAAACAGCCCAAGACCGCTTGGAACTGATTTGGCACAAAAATTGATTTGTGGATTTTATAGCCCAGGCGACTGAAGTCGCGGCTACACAAGCAAAACCCGCCTGCGCGGGTTAACCCTCTTTAATCACTATCGCTAGAGAAAAATCTAAAACCCTTATTTTCAAGGCTTTTATCAATTTAGGTGTAGGTTGGGTTAAGTGCAGCGCAACCCAACACCCAAAAACCTTGGTATTGTTGGGTTTCACTACGTTCTACCCAACCTACATTTATTTTTCTCTCTCTAGAGTGATAGAAAAGGGTTAAAAACTGAATTTCTCTTGAGTCCGCGGAGGCGGACTTGGTTTGTATAGCTGCGACTTCAGTCGCCTACGCATACACGTAAGGACTGAAAGCCTTGATCTAACTTGGTTTTTACTCAGCACGGGCTAAACGCCCCGCTACCGCTAACAGCACTCAGCACTCAGCACTTTGCTATATAGCTGTTTTTTCTTCAACTGAAACTACTATAATTACTGATTGATGCTGGATAATGGGAAAGCTTTGACATTTACATAGCCCATCTAGCCCGACAGAATAAGACTAACACCTATGCGAACTCACTATTGCGGCGAACTCCGAAAAGAAAATATTGGAGAAACTGTTACCCTGTATGGATGGGTAGACCGTCCCCGCGATCATGGGGGTGTGATATTCTTAGATTTACGCGATCGCTCTGGCATTGTCCAAGTTGTCAGTGATCCGCAACGCACTCCAGATTCCTACGATCTAGCAAATACCCTGCGGAATGAATACGTTGTGACAATTACTGGTACAGTAAGCCACCGTCCCGAAGACTCTTTGAATCTCCGCATCCCTACAGGCGAATTAGAAATCTACGCCGATAAAATTACTCTCCTCAATGGCGTTGGTAAGCAGTTACCATTTCAAGTTTCCAGGGCTTACGGTGAATCTGTGCGGGAAGACTTGCGGCTAAAGTATCGTTATTTGGACTTGCGGCGAGAACGCATGGCGCAAAATATGCAATTGCGTCATCAAGTCGTTAAAGCTATGCGTCGGTTCTTAGAAGATTTGGAAGGTTTTATTGAAATCGAAACCCCCATCCTCACCCGTTCCACTCCAGAAGGTGCGAGGGATTATATCTTACCCAGTCGTCCCAATCCTGGCGAATGGTTTGCTTTACCCCAATCACCCCAGCTATTCAAACAGATACTCATGGTATCGGGGATGGATAGATATTATCAAATTGCCCGTTGCTTCCGGGATGAAGATTTACGCGCTGACAGACAACCAGAATTTACACAGTTGGACATGGAAATGAGTTTCATGTCCCAAGAAGAAATTATTGCTCTGAATGAAAAGTTAGTTGCTCATATCTTCAAAACAATTAAAGGCATTGAGTTAAACTTACCATTCCCCCGTTTGACCTACGCTGAGGCCATGTCACGCTATGGTACTGATAAACCAGATACCCGCTATGGTTTAGAATTAGTCAATGTTGCTGATGTTTTAAAAGATTCTGGCTTTAAAGTTTTTAGGGATGCGATCGCTCATGGTGGTACAGTCAAAATACTGCCTATTCCCCAAGGTAACGATGCCATTTCTAACGTCCGCATTAAACCAGGTGGGGACTTATTCAAAGAAGCCAGCGAAGCCGGTGCAAAAGGTTTAGCTTTCATCCGCGTCCGCGAAAATGGTGAAATTGACACCATTGGCGCAATTAAAGACAACCTCAGCCCAGAGCAAAAACAAGAAATTCTGCAACGTACAGGTGCAAAACCCGGACATTTGTTATTATTTGGGGCTGGAGATACAGCTACAGTTAATAAAACTTTAGACAGATTGCGCCAAGTTGTAGCTAGGGAATTTCAGTTAATTGATCCTGAAAAAACCAATTTACTCTGGATTACAGATTTCCCCATGTTTGAGTGGAATGCTGACGAAAAACGCCTAGAAGCACTGCACCACCCCTTTACTGCACCCCATCCTGACGATGTGAGTGATTTAAAAACTGCCCGCGCCCAAGCTTACGATTTGGTGTTAAACGGTTTAGAAATTGGTGGCGGTAGTCTGCGGATTTATCAAAGCGAGATTCAACAACAGGTGTTTGAAGCCATTGGTTTATCTCCAGAAGAAGCACAGAATAAATTTGGCTTTCTCTTAGATGCCTTTGAATATGGTACACCCCCACATGGTGGCATTGCCTACGGTTTAGATCGTTTGGTAATGTTGCTCGCTGGGGAAGAATCTATTCGGGATGTGATTGCTTTTCCCAAGACACAACAAGCCCGTTGCTTGCTCACTGATGCACCTTCGGCGGTAGATGTCAAGCAATTGAAAGACTTACACGTTGCTTCGACTTACAAGCCCAAGCCTTAAATAAGATAACTCATCATAGTTTGTAGTTGCGCTAAAGCGCTTTAGCGCAACTACAAACTATGATGAGTTATCTT